>NZ_JAEQCF010000006.1:11624-197423 GCF_020738625.1 Microcoleus sp. PH2017_09_SFU_O_A | reverse complement strand
TGCCAAAAAGAATGACCACTTTTGAGGTGCCAAGGTTTTCTTTTGTATGCTGAGTCCACGTTTGTCCAATTAATTGGCGATTAGAGGCGTAGCGATCGCGCAAGAATTCAACAAAAGTCCTTACGCTTTCGCTCCTACTTACTTTCGCTTAAAACCAGCCCTCAACCACCACGCAAGCAGAGTTATCAGTTCGTAGTGTTCAGTTGTGTGTTCAGTTGTGTGTTAAGAAATTGGTGAGAGTGGCGCTGAATTTATTCGCTGAGTTCAAAGGAAGAGTTGCAACTGTTGAATTTTGAAGTATTGAGGACAGCAATTCTCAACTTAAAACTCAATCTTGCTAACTCGATAAAAGCCTCCTTATTTCTATCTCTCAGATTTATCTGCTGAGCATAACTCATAACTCTCGATGGGTCGGGTTTAACTACTTTTTTATCTGTAACAGTGAAGAGTTAACAGTTAACAGTGAAGAGTTAAATTTCCTTCAACCCTGCACCAACTGACAGCTAATAACTCTTTAAGCTACTACTAATTACAGTTAAAGTCAGAGGCACTTTTCAGCGTTAGTGTCTCTAACTTGCTGCCAGTTTTTTGAGGAAATTGAATGACAAAGCAGATAGTTATAGCAGAGCAGCATCGCATTGCTGCCGTTTTTTCAGAAGATCAAATCCAAGAACTCGTGGTAGCCACAGGCAGCCACCAAGTCAGCGACATTTACTTGGGAATTGTCGAAAATGTACTTCCTGGGATAGATGCGGCCTTCGTCAATATTGGCGACCCAGAACGCAACGGGTTCATGCACGTCACAGACCTCGGCCCACTGCGGCTCAAGCGATCGGCAGGAGCAATTACAGAACTCCTCACCCCCCAGCAAAAAGTGCTGGTACAGGTGATGAAAGAACCGACGGGCAGCAAAGGCCCCCGGCTGACAGGCAACATTACCCTGCCCGGGCGTTATTTGGTACTGATGCCCTACGGCAGGGGAGTCAATCTGTCCCGGAGAATCAAGTCGGAAGCCGAGCGCAACCGCCTCAGAGCCCTGGCTATTTTGGTGAAACCGGCCGGGATGGGGCTGCTGGTAAGAACCGAAGCCGAAGGCATGACCGAAGAAGCCATCATGGAAGATTTGGAAGTGCTGCAAAAGCAGTGGGAAGCTGTTCAACTTGAAGGCGGTTCTACCCGGGCGCCGGCACTGCTCAACCGCGATGACGATTTTATCCAGCGGGTATTGCGGGATATGTTCAGCGGTGACGTGAACCGGATTGTCGTGGACTCGCAAAATGGGATTAAGCGGGTGAAGCAGCAGTTGATGAGCTGGAACGGCGGTAAACTTCCTGCGGGAGTTTTGATCGACCACCACCGAGAGCGCGCCTCGATTTTAGAATTTTTCCGCGTCAACGCTGCGATTCGAGAAGCTCTCAGACCAAGGGTAGATTTACCTTCTGGCGGTTATGTGATTATCGAGCCGACAGAAGCGCTGACGGTAATTGATGTCAACTCTGGCTCGTTTACTCGATCGGCAACAGCTCGCGAAACTGTACTCTGGACAAATTGCGAAGCAGCCACCGAAATTGCTAGACAACTACGACTTCGCAATATTGCCGGAGTGATTATTGTTGACTTTATCGACATGGAATCCCGCCGCGATCAGTTGCAGGTGCTGGAACATTTCAATAAAGCTCTCAAAGCTGACAAATCTCGACCCCAAATAGCTCAACTGTCCGAATTAGGACTGGTAGAACTCACCCGCAAACGCCAAGGTCAAAATATTTACGAGTTATTCGGCCACAGTTGCCCTACTTGCAGTGGGTTGGGTCATCTGGTACAACTCCCGGGCGAAGAGGACTTCGGCGCAGCGGTGCGGGAAGCAGCCGATCGCACTGTGACTTCCTCCAACCGGGTGATGTTGAACTTGCCAGAAGGATTGGAACGCCGCAGCTTGGCGCCTGTAGCTGCTGCAACTGCTGCACCAGTGCGAGAAGAACGTTCCCCCGAACTCGCTCGGGCTGCTTGGGAACCTCAGAGCGAAAGTTTGGATTTTGTTGAGACTGGCGGCAACGCCTCAGCTTTGGACTTGCTCAACCATCCCAGCTATCAGGATTTGGGCAACGGAACCAGACGGCGGCGGCGCCGCCGGATTGGTGAAGAGCCTTTTGCCGTCGTCCCGGTGGAAGAGGAACCGGTACGTAGCAAGTTGCGGCTGCCGAATACTTCGAGTGCGCCCGTCGCAGATACCCGCTCTGAGTATCTGGTGGTGACTCCCCCCGGCATCCGGGCAGCTTCTGAGGGCTTCGGGCTGGTGAATATGGCTGCTGTTGGCAGGCGCGAGGAATTCGATCGCGTGCGGCCAACTAAGTCTGAGCTGCTGAAGCCGATGGTGGAGCCTCCGGAGGTGATTTCGGTGGAAATGACGCCAGAAGAGCAGGATGTTTATGCTCTGATGGGGGTTTCTCCTTTGGTGCTAACGGATCGCAGCGTCAAAAATCCTAAAAATGCGATCGTTTCGGTGACACTCCCCGGATCTGCGCCGAATAAGCCGCCTTTTGAGCAGCTCGAATTTGAATTTGAAGCGCCTGCGCCAGCACCCCATGTTGAGGAACAAAATTATTATTCAGAAATGTCGGTTGCCCGGCCGGTATTTGCTGAGGATGACGATGACGATGATGCTGATGATGAGGCTGAAATTTACGGCGCAAGTTCGATCGACGAAATCGATGATTTTGAGCCGATGGAGGAAGCCGACGATGTGATGGCTTTCTCGAATCAGCCGAATAAGCTATATGAGTCGATCGAATCCTATGAGCCGATCGAATCCTATGAGCCGATCGAATCCTATGAGCCGATCGAATCCCACGAGGCGATCGAATCGAGCGAACCCGAGGAACCTGCGATCAACCGCCGCCGCCGTCGCCGCTCCTCTGCTGTTTTGGATGAGTGATTATGAAGGAAGAAGGAAAAGGGAAGAAGGAAGAAGGAACAAAGAAGAAGGAAGAGGGAAGAAGGAAGAAGGAACAAAGAAAAAGGAACAAAGAAGAAGTAGAAATTTTTACTCTCTTCCCATCTTTCCATCTCCCAATCTCCCCCTCTCCCTCTCCCCCTCTCCCCCTTTCCCCCTCCCCCTCTTTCCCTCGGATAATTGCAGGTGTAGATGAAGTAGGAAGAGGAGCTTTGTTCGGGCCAGTGGTGGCAGCCGCCTGCATTTTGCCCGACGAAGTTCTCGAAGAATTAGTAAGTTGCGGAGTGCGCGACAGCAAACAGTTGAGTGCCGCAGCCCGGAGTCGGTTAGCAGTCAAAATCAGGGCTGTGGCGGTTGACTGTCAAATTGGTGTGGCTTCGGTGCGGGAGATCGATCGCCTGAATATTTTGCAGGCTTCTTTGTTGGCAATGAAACGGGCGATTTTGAAATTAAATGTCGCCCCAGATTTGTGTTTGGTTGACGGCAATCAAAGAATACCCAATTTGTCGATCGACCAAGAGACGATGATTAAAGGTGATTCGCGATCGATTCAGATTGCCGCTGCTAGTATTGTCGCCAAAGTTTGGCGCGACGAATTAATCCTGCGGATGGCCGTCAAGTATCCTGAATATGACTTGACAAACAACAAAGGATATGGTACTGCTAAACATAAGTTAGCTTTGGAACGTTGTGGTGTGTCTGTCTTTCACCGGGTGTCATTTAGTCCCTGTCGAAAATAGTTAAATAGCACTAAAAAACCTAATTAATTTCAGCCAGAGCATCTAAAATTTGAACAGCCAAGAATTTTGGATTAATTGTTCTGGGCGCATAAACTCTACTCTGTAAGATGTGCAATATGCACCTTACCGCTTTATCATTTTCAGCCTCCGATAGCATCTACAGAATATTGATTTAACCTCTTCACCATGACTGATAATATGTTAAAAATTCCCGGCTATCACCTCACCGAGCAAATCTATAATGGCTCTAGAACCCAGGTTTATCGAGGAGTTTCTGAGTCAAACCAAAAAGTAATTATCAAACTGTTATGGAGTGAATATCCCACTTTTAGCGAACTCATACAGTTTCGGAATCAGTACACGATCACCAAAAATCTTGACCTTCCGGGAATTCTCAAACCCATTGCACTCTTAAACTATCAGAATGCTTTTGCTCTGATTACCGAGGATATTGGAGGTATTTCCCTCGCTGAGTATACTGTTAATTCAGAGCAATTGGAGAATATCAAATCCAGTAAATCTGACATTTCCTCCCTCCAGAGTTCGCCTCTACCGCTAAATGAATTTTTGCCGATCGCAATTCAGATTGTCAAAACCATAGAAGGACTATATCACAACCGAATTATTCACAAAGACATCAAGCCCCAGAATATCATCATTAACCCGGAAACTAAAGAAGTTAAATTAATTGACTTCAGCATTTCCTCACTTCTACCCAGAGAAAACCAGGAAATCCAAAATCCAAACGTCTTAGAAGGAACCCTAGCTTATATGTCCCCAGAACAAACGGGACGCATGAATCGGGGTATCGACTACCGTACCGACTTTTACTCGTTGGGAGTTACATTTTACCAAATACTAACAGGGAAATTGCCCTTTGACTCTAACGATCCAATGGAGTTAGTCCACTGTCATATTGCCAGAATGCCAACTGAGCCAATCAATCTGGTTCCAGCTATCTCAGTGATGGTGAATAATATCATCATGAAACTGATGGCAAAAACTCCAGAATCACGCTATCAAAGTGCTGCTGGGCTGCGCTACGACTTAGAAAAATGCTCGCAGCAATGGCAAGAAAATGGGACTATTAGCGAGTTTGTATTGGCAAATCGGGATATTTGCGATCGCTTCGTCATTCCCGAAAAACTCTACGGTAGAGAAACTGAAGTTAAAGCCCTATTAGCAGCCTTCGATCGCATCAGCGAAGGCAATATCGAAATCATGTTAGTAGCGGGATTTTCCGGCATTGGAAAAACCGCCGTTGTCAATGAAGTTCACAAACCCATTGTCCGCCAACGGGGTTACTTCATCAAAGGAAAATTCGATCAATTTAAGCGGGATATTCCCTTCTCTTCCTGGGTGCAGGCATTCCAGAATTTAATCAGACAATTACTCACCGAAAGTGCTGGCGAGGTGCAGAAATGGCGAGTCAAGATATTAGGGGTTTTGGGTGAAAACAGTCAAGTTATTATCGATGTCATCCCAGAATTAGAACACCTGATTGGCAAGCAGCCAGAAGTCCTCAAACTAGAAGGAGTCGCAGCTCAAAATCGTTTTAATTTGCTATTTGGCAAGTTTATCCGAGTATTCGCCACCAAAGAACATCCTTTAGTAATTTTCTTGGATGATTTGCAGTGGGCAGACTCAGCTTCTTTGAAATTGATGCAGTTGCTGATGAGCGAAACAGATACCCGCTATCTGTTGTTAATGGGAGCATATCGAGACAACGAAGTATTTCCGGCTCACCCGCTAATGTTGACATTGGGTGAGATTAGGAAAGTAGAGGCTAATTCGTCAGCATCTTCTCTAGAAAAGCAGGATATCGATCCACCCGTCCTGAAAGTCAATCAAATTACCTTAGCACCTCTCAACCTAACTTCCCTAAATTGCCTAATTGCGGATACTTTTTCTTGTCCAATAGAAAGAGCAATGCCTTTGACGGAATTGATTTTTGCCAAAACCAAAGGCAATCCCTTTTTTGCAACTAAATTTCTGCAATTTTTGCACAGCGATGGATTTATATCATTTGATTTCACCCCCGGGGCAAGGGGGGGGTGGCAGTGCGACATTGCCAAATTGAGGGCGCTTTCTTGGACTGATGATGTCGTCGAGTTTATGGCAATTCAGTTGCAGAAATTGCCTGAAAATACTCAGCAAGCTTTAAAACTTGCAGCTTGTGTAGGTAATCAATTTGACTTAGCAACGCTAGCAATTGTCTCCAAAAAATCCGAGTCGGAAACAGCAGCCGATTTGTGGCTAGCACTGCAAGAAGGATTAATTATTCCCACCAGTGAAGTATATAAATTTTTTCAGAAATCTGAATCAATTGAAATTCTTCAAGGATCGGAGTTATCGGTTCCCTACAGATTTTTGCACGATCGAGTGCAGCAAGCGGCATATTCTCTGATTCCCGAATCCCAGAAACAGTCCACCCACCTCGAAATCGGACAATTGTTGTTGAGGAATACGCCAGAAGCAGAACAAGAAGAGAAGATTTTTGATATTGTCAACCAATTAAATATCGGGGTGGAGTTAATTACCGATCGAATCAAACGAGATGAGCTTGCTCAATTAAATTTAATAGCTGGACGTAAAGCTAAATCTTCCACGGCTTACGCGGCTGCTGAAAAATATTTAACTTTAGGCATAGAACTCCTGGATGTTGAGTGTTGGCAGAATCATTACAACCTGAGTTTAGCACTTTACGAAGAAGCCACAGAGGCGATGTATCTGAATGGTGATTTTGAGCAAATGGAGCCATTGGCAGAAATAGTCCTGGAAAAGGCAAATACGCTCTTAGATCAAATCAAAACTTATCAAGTTAAAATTCAAGCTTTGAAAGCGCAGAACCAACTCAAACAATCTTTGAATTTTGGGTTAGACATTCTCAAACTCTTGGGGATAGATCTACCTAAAGATCCAGAACTGACAGAAATTCCCTTGGCTTTTGAAAAGACGCAATTGGCTTTACAAGAAAAACCGATTCATGACTTAATTGATTTACCTGACATGAGTGACCCGCAAAAACTGGCAGCAACTCAGATGCTGTTACAACTCTGTCCTTCTGCTTACATGGTCACTCCAGTTTTGCTACCTCTCATTACTTTTAAACAAATTCAATTAGCCCTTAAATATGGTAATGCACCAACTCATACTCATGCCTATGCTAATTATGGACTCATTCTCTGCGGAGTCATGGGGGAGTTAGAATCGGGCTATCAATTTGGACAACTTGCACTAAATCTACTCGAAAAACTCGATACTAAGCCTTTCAAATCTATGACGCTGTTTGTAGAAGCTTGCTTTATCAAGCATTGGAAACAGCATATTACAGAGACCTTAAAACCTTTTCTAGCTTCTTACTTTAGCGGTTTAGAGACAGGAGATTTAGAACACGCTTGCTATTCTGCCCACAGGTATTGCTACCATTTATTCTTTAGTGGATCGGTCGAGCTATCAAGCGTGAAACTAGAGATGGAAACTTACGGTGATGCGATCGACAAGATGAATCAGGATAGCATTCTTCAATTGCATCAAATTTACCATCAAGTTGTATTAAACTTACTGGAAAGGACGGATAATCCTTGCTTTTTAATCGGTTCAGCTTGTGATGAAGCAAAAATGTTACCGATTCATATTGCCAATAATTACAGAATAGCGTGTTACTATTTTTTCTTAAATAAGTTAATCCTTTGTTATCTTTTTTGTGACTACCACCAAGCCATTGAGCATTCTGCCGGAGCAGAAGAGTATTTAGATGCAGGAGTAGCTTCGATATTAGTACCGATTTTTTATACCTATGATTCTCTGTCTAAGTTGGCGGTGTATCCCGATCGAGAGATTTCGGAACAACAACAAATCCTCGAAACTGTAATCGCCAATCAGGAGAAAATGCAAAAATGGGCGAATCATGCCCCGATGAATTATCTACATAAATTTTATCTAGTAGAGGCAGAACGGCATCGAGTTTTAGAGGAAAAATTAGAGGCGATCGAATTGTACGATCGCGCCATTTCCCTCGCCAAAGAAAACGGTTATCTCAACGAAGAAGCACTAGCCCAGGAACTCGCGGCTAAATTCTATCTCGCTTGGGGTAAAGATAAAGTTGGCACAGTTTACTTAACCGACGCCTACTACGCTTATGCGCGTTGGGGTGCAAAGGTAAAGGTTGAGGATCTAGAAAAACGGTATCCCCAATTGCTTGCTCCTATTCTGAACCAGAAAAAGAGCATTCATACAGACGAAACAATTGTGCTAATGAAGTCTGGAACTATCTCATCCACGAGTTCCAGTGTTTCAGAAATCCTGGACTTCGGGACAATCATGAAAGCATCTCAAACACTTTCAGGAGAAATTCAGCTTGACAAATTGCTGTCAATTTTAATGCAAGTAGTGATGGAAAATGCCGGAGCAGAAACAGGCAATTTTATTTTGCAAAAAGCAGGTAATTTAGTAATTGAAGCTACCGGAATTAGCGGTGTTGCAGAAATAAAAGTTCTGGAGTCAATTCCTATTGAAACTAGCGATAAGTTACCTCGAAGCGTCATCAACTATGTTTTTAGGACTCAAGAATATGTCATTTTTAACGACTTGTTCGAGGAAATCAACCAACCAGAATCTCCCATTAAAAATATTAACGATCCATACATAAGTCAGCACAAACCAAAATCAGTATTGTGTTTGCCTATTCAACATCAAGGAAAGGCGATCGGTATCCTTTACCTAGAAAATAACCTGACAGTGGGTGCATTTACTCTCGATCGATTAGCAGTTCTACAATTATTGTCTTCTCAAGCTGCCATCTCGATCGAAAATGCCCAACTCTATGCCAATTTAGAAGCAAAAGTAGAAGAACGCACCCAAGAACTCCAGCAGTCAGAAGCTCGTTTTCGACAACTTTACGAGCAATCCGCCGATGCAATTTTGCTTTTAGATGGAGATGTTTTTATCGACTGCAACCCCGCCACGGTCAAAATGATGCGTTGCAATGACAAAAAACAGCTTCTTTCCTTGCCGCCGGCTCAACTTTCTCCGGAGATTCAACCAGACGGTAGAAACTCTTTTGAAAAAGCCCAGGAAATCACAGCCATTGCTTTTTCGCGAGGTAGCTATCGCTTTGAATGGATGCACCGGCGCAGCGACGGAGAAGACTTTTGGGTGGAAGTATTGCTGACTGTAATTCCTGTAGATGGTAAGGAAATTCTGCATACGGTGTGGCGAGAAATTGGCGATCGCAAGCAGGCTGAAGCAGCTTTGTACCAGAAAAATCAAGAACTAAGCGATACTCTCCAACAGCTCGAAACCACCCAAGAAGAGCTGATTCAATCAGAAAAAATGGCAGCTTTAGGACAACTTGTGGCGGGAGTTGCTCACGAAGTTAACACACCCTTGGGTGCAATTCGTTCTTCAGCGGGAAATGTGTCTAAGTTCTTGGATCAAACTCTGGAACATTTGCCAGCACTTTTTCAATCTTTCTCTCCAGAAGAAGGGCAAAAATTCTCAGAATTACTTCAGCGATCTCTCCAACAAGAATCAATACTATCAACCAAAGAAGAACGCAAATTGAAGAGAGCTTTAAGAAGCGAACTGCAAGAATTAGAGATTGAGAATGCCGATACTGTTGCAGATCTATTAGTTGTGATGGGGATCTACGATCGTATCGAAACTTGTCTCCTGCTACTCCAAAAACCGGATAGTTTGCACATCCTAGGAACCGCCTACAAACTGTCTGAATTAAAAAGAGGCATCGCTACTATCAATACAGCTACAGATCGAGCATCAAAAGTTGTGTTTGCCTTAAAAACCTATGCCCGTTACGAACAGGCAGGCACTAAGACAACAGCCAGCATTGCTGAAGGGATCGAAACCATCTTAACTCTCTATCAAAATTTACTCAAACAAGGAGTTGAGGTAGTCAGAAACTATACCGAAATACCGCCGATACTATGCTATCCAGATGAACTAAATCAAGTGTGGACAAATCTCGTTCACAATGCTTTGCAAGCAATGGATAATCGTGGCACATTAACTATTGGATTGACGGAGCAATCCGATCAGGTAAAGATTAGCGTTACTGACAGTGGCAAAGGCATCCCTGAAGAGATCGAGGCGAAAATATTCGAGCCATTTTTTACTACTAAACCCGCAGGAGAAGGCAGCGGATTGGGACTGGACATTGTGAAGAAGATTGTGGAAAAACATCAAGGAAGGATTGAGGTAGAATCAATTCCAGGTGAAACTACATTTAATGTTTTTCTGCCGAACGTTAGAGTATAATTATGAAATGTACCAATATCAGGACTGAAGCATAAGCTGGTTTGCAAGACTATTAGTAGCGGTAAGGTGTGCAGTTCCCACCCTACCAACAGAGTTATATCGCTAATCATAGAGGATAAAAAATAATGTCTAAGCCAGTTATTTTGTGTGTTGATGATGAGAGAATTGTGTTAAATAGTCTGAGGACGCAACTGTCAAGAGCATTCGGTAGTGATTACCTCTATGAAGGAGCGGAAGATGCGGATGAAGCTCTAGAGTTAATCGAAGAACTTAATGAGGAAGATATAAGTATTATTTTGATTATTTCTGATTGGCTAATGCCGGGAATTAAAGGAGATGAGCTGCTGATTCGGATTCACAAAAAATTCCCCAAAGTTATTAAAATTATGCTAACTGGTCAAGCTGACGAAGCAGCGATTAACCGAGCTAAGAACGAAGCGAATCTCCATTGCTGTTTGTCTAAACCTTGGTCGGAAGCCGAACTGTTGGAAACGATTAAATCTGGTTTAGCGCAACTATAGCCGAGTTGTTGAAAACTATTAAATCCGGTCGGTCTCAATTATGGCTCTACAAGTAATTGTCTGTGTTGATGATGAGAAAACTGTACTCCGAAGTCTGAAAGCAGAACTTCAAGAGGCAATCAGTAATGATTATATCATCGAAATTGCTGAAGGTGGGGAAGAAGCATTAGAATTAATCATGGAATTGCTAGACGATGGCTATGAAGTCCCGTTAATTATTTCCGACCATATTATGCCTGAAATGAATGGAGATGAGCTGTTAAGGCGAGTTCATATCATTTCACCCAAAACTCTGAAAATCATGCTCACAGGACAAGCAGATATTGAAGCGGTAGGAAATGCTATCAAAAATGCAAATTTATATCGTTATATCGCCAAGCCCTGGCAGCAAGAAGACCTGAGTTTGACGGTAAAAGAAGCTGTCAATAGTTACCATCAAAACAAACTGTTGGCGGAACAAAATGCCCAACTCCAGCAAATGAATAGCGAGTTGGCAAAGTTAAACTTTGACCAAGCATTACTGATTGCCCAACTCAATGAAAACGAAAATCGCTTGACACAGTTTTTGGAAGCAATGCCAATTGGTGTGGGGGTGCTGGATGCTGAGGGCAAAGTTTACTATATCAATCATAAAGCCAAAGAGATATTTGGTAAGGGAGTGGTGCCGGATATAAATTCAGAACAATTGTCAGAGGTTTATCAAACTTATCGAGCAGGCACCGATCGAGAATATCCTCCTGAAGACTTGCCAGTTGTGCGGGCGTTGAGAGGAGAAAATGCCGCTGCTGACGATGTAGAAGTCCACAACGGCGACAAAATTATTCCCTTAGAAATTTCGGCAACTCCTATCTACGATCGCACCGGAAAAATTACTTATGCTATTAATACCATTCTAGATATTACCGATCGCAAAAAAGCTGAAGCCGAGCGCAAAAATCTGATTACAGAACTTTTTCAAGTTAATAGTAATCTGGAACTGGCGCTAGATACAGAAGTAAAAATCACTGAGGCGACAAGTCGCTTTGTACCAAATCAGTTTTTATCTTTTTTGGGATATGACAGTATTGTTGATGTTAAATTGGGAGATGCGGTAGAGTTGGAAATGTCGATTTTGTTTTCTGACATTCGCGATTTCACAACGATTTCGGAACAGATGACACCGCAAGATAATTTTAAATTTATAAATTCATATTTGAGTTATATGGAACCGCTGATTGTGGAAAATCATGGGTTTATTGATAAATATATTGGCGATGCAATTATGGCTTTGTTTAGCGAGGGCGCTGACAATGCTGTGAAAGCGGGGATTGAGATGCTGCATACTCTTGCTGAATACAATCAATATCGCGTTTCTATGGGCGATGTGCCGATCCAGATTGGGGTGGGAATTAATACTGGTTCTTTGATGCTGGGTACTGTTGGCGGACGCAATCGGATGGACGGTACTGTGATTGGCGATGCGGTTAATTTGGCTGCTCGGATTGAAAGTTTGACGAAGAATTACGAGGTGCCGCTGTTAATTACTCAGCAGACTGTCGATGGCTTGAGAAATCCTGCTGATTATGGGATTCGCGTGATTGATAAGGTTCAGGTTAAGGGGAAGTCTGCATGGGTTACTGTTTATGAGGTTTTTGATGCAGATTTGCCGTTCGTTAAAGCGGGGAAGTTGGCTACTTTGCCAGTGTTTACTGAGGCTTTGTCTTTGTACAATATCTATAATTTTACTGAAGCGGCGGGGTTATTTGCTGATTGTTTGCGGCAAAATCCGGGGGATAGGGTGGCTCGAATTTATTTGGCTAGGTGTCAGTAGTTAGTTGACAGTTGACAGTTGACAGTTGACAGTTGGCAGTTGTTATTTGTTATTTTTGAATATCTCGCAATAATCAATAACTAATAACGTTCGCGAGCGGGGACGCTCGCACTAATAGCGTTCGCGAGCGGGGACGCTCGACTAATAGCGTTCGCGAGCGGGGACGCTCGCACTAATAGCGTTCGCGAGCGGGGACGCTCGCACTAATAGCGTTCGCGAGCGGGGACGCTCGCACTAATGACTACTGACTACTGACTAATTTGCTCGATCGGCATTTCGATGATAAATTCGGCTCCTTGCCCTGGTGCAGACACGCAAGTCAGCATCCCGCCGTGCTCTTGGAGGACTCTGTAGGAAATGGACAGGCCCAAACCGGTGCCTTTGCCTGCGGGTTTGGTGGTAAAAAAGGCCTCGAATAATTGCTGGCAAACTTTTTCGGGCATACCGGGGCCGTTGTCAGAAACCCGAATTACAGCATTGGAGTTTTGGACTTCCGTCTTAATTTTAATCTTGCTGCGGTTAGCTTTGGCTTCGAGAACCGATCGCCCTGCGTTGTATTCCTCGATCGCGTCGATCGCATTTCCGATCAAATTCATAAACACCTGATTGATTTTACCGGAATAGCACTCAACTAAAGGCAAGTTGCCATATTCTTTAATTACGGCAATTTCGGGATAGTTGCCTCGGGCTTTCAGGCGGCTTTGCAGGATTAGCAGCGTTCCTTCAATGCCTTCGTGTAGATTAACCTTGGTCATTTGAGAATCGTCTTTGCGAGAGAAATTTCTGAGCGATCGCACAATTTCCCGAATGCGATCGGCTCCAATCTGCATCGAAGAGATAGCTTTTGGCAAATCTTCTAAGAGAAAATCTAGCTCGATATCCTCAATTTTCTGTTGAATTGATGCCGGTGGCTGTGGGCAGTGCTGCTGGTACATATCGATTAAATTCAGCAAATCTTCGGTATAGTGACCTATGTGGACGAGATTGCCGCAGACGCTACTAACGGGATTGTTAATTTCGTGAGCAACACCGGCTACCATTTGACCGAGGGTAGACATTTTCTCGGTGTGAATTAATACTGCTTGAGTTTGCTGCAATTCCTGTAAAGTATGTTCGAGCTGAAGTTTTTGCTGGGTTAACTCGGTTTGCGATCGCAGCAAAGCTTCCTCGCTGCGTTTTTGTTCGGAAATATCAGTAATTAACCCTTCCAAAGCGAGCAATTCGCCTGAGTCGGAATATACTCCCAAACCTTGCTCCCAAACCCATTTTAATTCCCCGTTTTTAGAAGTTATGCGGTAATTTAACTGATATGGTCGATTTTCTCGCAGGGCAATTTCTACGGCATTACAGAAGATTTCGCGATCGTCCGGGTGAGTCAATTCCGATAGAGAAACTTGCGGGGTGCCGATAAATTCTTCGGGAGAATAGCCGGATAATTGATAGCAGCCTTCGCTGACAAACTCCATACTGCGATCGGCATCGTTGCGAAAGCGGTAGGCCATCCCCGGCAAATTGCTCATTAGGGTGGACAAGGCGCGCTGGCTTTCCCGCAGGGCTTCTTCTGCGTGTTTGCGATCGGTAATATCTGTCATCACCACGAGCACGCAGAGTTCCCCCTCCAAATGAATCAATTCGGCTGACACCAAACACACCACCACCGATCCCGACTTCACCCGAAATTCGCATTCGGCGTTGCGAACAACACCCTGTACTTGCAGCAATTGCCTAAAATCAAGTCTGTTTTGAGGCTTTACCCAAATATTTAATCCCGCTACTGTATTGCAGGTCATTTCTTCTAAACTGTAACCAGTTATCGATAAAAAACTATCATTAGCTTCTATAAAACGACCCTCAGCAAAAGTAGTAATAGTCATTGGATCTGGACTCGATCGAAAAGCCTTAGAAAACTTTTCCTCCGACAAACTCAACCTTTTAATAGCTTCTTCCAACTGACTTGTCCGCTCTTTAACCCGGCATTCCAATACCTCGTTAGCCTGCTTCAGAGCAACCTCTGCCTCCACCCGATAAGTGATATCGCGCACCACGGCTTGCAGCCGCATTTTGCCGCCGATATCCATAGAAGTTAACAGCACTTCCGCCGGAAACTCTGAACCGTCCAAACGGCAGTGTACCCAGTCAAAACGACTATTTCCTGTTTCCATAGCCGTATTAATTCGCTCTAGAGAAAGACTCATAGAATCTTGCCCGTTCGGTTGCAGCCGCGGGCTAAATTCCGAAGGATGCTTGCCACAAAACTCCGATTCACTGCTGCATCCAAATAAAGTTAAAGTAGCCGGATTGCAATCTAAAAAACTCTTTTCGTCTAGCAGCATTACCGCATCTGTCGTCGATTCGTACAGAGTGCGAAACTTTTTTTCTGAAGCTTGCAAAGAAGCAATCAACTGCATTCTTTCTTCTCCAGCCCGCTTTTGGTTAGTAATGTCCTGCATTACTTGAGAAAAGCCCTGCAACTCTCCGCTTTCATCCCGCAAAGGAGTCACAATAATCTTCGCCCAAAATCGGGAGCCATTTTGGCGGAACCGGTAGCCTTCACTTTGATATCTACCTCTTTCGCTAGCTGTGATTAATTTTTCTTGGGGTTTGCCAATTGCAATATCTTCAGGCGTATAAAAGCATTCAGAATTTTTCCCAACTATTTCGCTAGATTCATACCCCAAAATTCTTTTGGCTCCCGAATTCCAGCTTGCTACATACCCCTTAGTATCTAGCATGAATATAGCATAATCTTTAACACCTTCTATTACCATTCGCAGGCGTTCTTCACTTTCTCTAAGCCTAGATTCGGCATTTTTGCGCTGGGTAATATCTTCGACAAAACCTTCGTAGTAGAGCAATTGACCGCCTGGGTTGCGGACTGCGCGGGCATTTTCCGCGATCCAAATTACTGTTCCATCTCTGCGATAAATCTGCGACTCAAAATCTGACACGATGCCTTTTGCTTGCAAAGCAGAAATAAAATCATTGCGGCGATCGGGATTGACGTAAAGCTGATCGCTAATATTAGTCAGACTGTCCATCAATTCTTCGGCAGAATTATATCCGTAGATGCGAGCCAAAGCTGGGTTAGCGCTGATGTAGCGACCGTCATGGGTTGTTTGGAAAATGCCGGAAACAGCATTTTCAAACATACTCTGATATTTTGCTTCCATTTGGTGCAGTGCCTCCTCTATATTCAGGCATTCTATCGTTTTATTTTCTAATTTACAGTCGTTCGTTTTGTTTGCTAATTTTTGGTGTGCCATTTTTGAATACCCTGGTGTGTTTTTGTGAAAGATTCAATATTGTTGAGTGTCTGTTAGTAGTATAGATGCTGGATCGCCAAGTCGATAAATCCACCGCCGAGCCGTGCGATCGTTGTTGTCAAGCCTTAATTGCTTGCAACACATATCAGGACACAACGCTGTGTTGTGTCCCTACAGAATATGTGTATTGGATCCGATCGAGAACGGCTAGAGTCTGAGATTCTCCGGACACTGCTGTATTTATTGACTTCATCTACTGCGCCGTTAGTTGTTAGTAGAGTTACGAAAGTTTAACCAGTCGGGTTTATTTTATTTTGAGCTACAAATGACTGTCAAAATCGGATTTGCCAATCAATCTGCTGAAAGTTGCGATCGTTCGATCCAAACTCGTCTGTTAAAAGCTTCCTGAATAAATGAGGAATAATTGTACAGGCTGAAATTAGCTGTAAACTGTTTTTTCCTGTTTCGGCAGTGACTTTGACAACGATCGCTCCAAAGTACAGTACCAACTGCTGATTTTTTAGACGATCGCCCCATCGGCTGGCAAACTTGCTGCAAGCAATCCGCCACTCTAGCTGAATGCTGCCACCAATGGTGCCAGTTACCATTGATTTTTGCTGGCAGATTATATAGCTGACGGTCGATCGCTCTTTAGTAGATGAGGCCCCTATCTAAAATTGTCACAATCCGAGGGAGCATTGTTGTATCAAAAAATTCATATTGGGCTAGTTTCGTGGAATAAATTCTGTAGCCGTTACATAAATCCTACCCAAAGCGACCCAAAATTAGGCAATGTTGGATGCCTCGGGGCTTCGTTTACTTCCTGCTTCATCCTGGTAGTGTCGGCACTTGTCCAGTCCACAGGCTAACCCCGCCTAACTGACGGTTTTTGACAAATTGATTGCCGCATTTAAGTCGCGGTCAATCTTAAAACCACAATGGCTGCATTCAAACATTCGCTCACACAGAGAGAGTGTTTCTTTTTTGGTTCCACAATTAGAACAGGTTTTTGAGCTTGGGAACCAACGGTCAACTATTACCAACTTTGAACCGTACAACTTGCACGCTCTAGGTTAACTGGCGGCGGAACTCAAAGAAACCCATATCAGCAACTGATGCAGCCAGTTTATGATTAGCCATCATCCCGGATACATTCAAATCCTCTATAACTATTACACCGTGGTTTTTGGCAAGTAATGTCGTTAGTTTGTGTAATGTATCTTTACGGATGTTAGCTATCTTTCTATGCAATCTTGCTATCTCGTTCTGTGCTTTTTGACCATTACTCGAACCGATGACTTTATGGCGACTAAACCATTGCATCCTTGAGAGTTTTGCTGCGTATTTTTTGTAAGATTTAGCACCTATAACTACTTCACCTGTTGAGAGAGTAGCCAATGCTTTAATACCGAGGTCAACTCCTACAATATTTGTTTGGCATGATTCTTGTTGTTCTACATCAAACCTGAAACTGATAAACCACCTGTCGGCAATCCGGGATATCGTGCAAGATTTAGTCAATACTTGCGGTAACTTTTCATAAGTTTTAATGACGCCAATTACAGGAACTTGGATTTTGTTGCTCGCGCTGATTTTGACTGTTCCTTCTAATGTGAAAAAATCTCCCCTTCCTTTTTTCTTAAACTTCGGTACGCCAGCAGTCTTTTTAAAACACCGTTTCCATGCTTCTCGCAATGCTATTAATGCGATCTGCGGTGTAGATTTGCTGCACTCGTAATACCAAGCATTCTCTGATTTTACCATAGCTACTAACAGTTTGTGCAGGTCAATAGCTGTAGGAAATTTGAGTTTTTCGTTGGGGTTTGCTTGATTGTGGTCGAGAATGTTTTTGGTCAACCACAGTCCCCAATTCCAAGCGTGACGAGCTACCCCGCAATGTTTGGCTAGCAGTATTCGCTGTCGGGCATTAAGTTTTAATTCGGTTTTAAATCCGAGTAGCATGGCATTCCTTTATTTGGCTCGCGGCATATATTTCTTGCTTGCACTGTCTGATTGTGACCAATATCAGACACCGCAGCAAGTATGGAAAATCTAACAGAAGACAAAAGCTACCCACGATCGGGCGCATATGGGCAACTTTGTCTAACAATCTAGTTACAGTTTTTCGCCCTGCTGTCATTTTGGCAAAAATTTGGGTCAGGGCGCGCCAAATGTCGGCAGCAACTCTGGTAAAATCCCGATCGACACTCGGCCCAGGCCCGACATCAAACAGCCCACCCCAGCAAAAAATTCATTGTCGCTACATGACTGATTCTTCCGTACTTACAACACCAGATATATCCGCAGCTTCAACTTTGACAGCGGATTCTCCCCTGTGGCCAGCCCTGCTGCAACAACTGTTAGACAGACAATCTCTTTCGCACGTCCAAGCTGCCGACTTAATGCAGGGATGGCTGGCAGAAGCCATACCCCCCGTGCTTTCAGGAGCCATTTTAGCAGCCCTCCAAGCCAAAGGCATCTCGGCCTCAGAATTAGCAGGAATGGCTCAGGTATTGCAGTCTCAGTCCCTGACGGGCGAGTCCCAGAGCGTTGTCGATCGCCAATCTCCCATCTCGAATCTCAAATTAATTGATACTTGCGGCACAGGCGGCGATGGTGCGTCCACATTTAACATTTCCACTGCTGTAGCCTTTGTGGCTGCTGCGGGCAAAGTTCGAGTCGCCAAACACGGAAATCGATCGGCATCCAGCAAAGTCGGTTCGGCTGACGTGTTGGAAGCACTCGGAGTCAACCTGGGCGCCGATCCTGCCAAGGTAAAAGCTGCGGTAGACGCTACGGGCATCACCTTTTTATTTGCGCCTGGGTGGCATCCCGCACTTAAGGCTGTAGCATCGCTCCGACGCACTTTGAAGGTGCGGACTGTTTTTAACCTTTTAGGGCCGCTCGTCAATCCTATGCGCCCTACAGGGCAGGTAATCGGGGTGTTCGATCCCAGTCTGGTATCAACTATTGCCCAAGCTTTGGGCGAGTTGGGAACTGAGTTGGCGATAGTCGTTCACGGCCGAGAAAAGTTGGATGAGGCGGGTTTGGGTGATGTGACGGATTTGGCGGTTTTGTCGGGCGGCCAGGTTGAACTGACAAGTTTGCATCCGGAACAGGTAGGATTGACGCCAAGTGCGATCGGCTCGTTAAAAGGCGGAAATGTTGAGGAAAACGCCGAGATTTTGAGCAACGTGTTGCAAGGCAAAGGTACAGCAGCACAAATGGATGTTGTAGCTTTGAATGCGTCTTTGGCTTTTCAGGTGGGAGGTGTAATTCCGATCGGTTCCCACGCAGCAGGAGTTACTTTGGCCAAGGAGATTTTATCGAGTGGTGAATCTTGGTTGAAGTTGCAGCAGTTGGTGGAGTTTTTGCGGTGAAGGAATAAGTTCGGCAACGATCGATGTGCGGGATTTAACGGATTAATCAAGGTACAAGGTACGTAGTTGGGCTTTAGCCCTCTATACAGGTATGTTGAAAGAGGGCTGAAGCCCAACTACGTACTTATTTCCATGATGACAAGAAAAGCACCCTGCTTTTTAAGGGGGATGCGAGGGAAATCTGTGGGTAACAAAAAGTGTTAAGTGAACCGTATTGCGTTACATCTGTTACATAATCCGCTGCCGAACTTCTCTCTATGAGCGCGAGCGAAATTCAATCACATCTTGCTTAATAGTCACATCTTTATTACCAAAAAAATCGTGACCGAGCAGCCCAATTTCTAGTGCTGGGGAGATGGGTACAACTATATTATTAATCGCCAAACCGCCAGCTTCAATTGAAGTAAGACTGCCGAGAGAAAAAGTAGCCTCTCCGTTCGGAGTTTTTGCTTGCACGGTTCCTTTAGGAACTATCCCCAAAGCGGTAGCCATTGCTGGTGTAATGACGGTGCGGCTGGCTCCCGAATCCACCATCATCTCAAACTTTTGTTTGCCATTAAAGGTGACTTCTATGACTGGGATATTAGCTTCTCGGCGTTTAATTTTGACTAGAAACACTCCCGACTTGGTATCAGGCGAAGCAGGCGAAGCAGGCGAAGCAGGCGAAGCAGCGGGAGTCGATTCTTGAGGGAGAAAACCGCATACCGATCGACTCAAGCTGACAGTTTGACCGCTGGAGTTCCGCATAAAGCATCCCTCGCTCTCTTGAGCTGTCGCTCGCGAAGAGTAGACGGCGGTGTCAAGTAAAATTGAGCTGCTCAGAGAAATAACTGCTGTTAAAGCCAGTAAAGGTTTCCGCAGGTTTTGAGGGTTCAGCAGAGGCTTGATTGAATTGGAGGATAAAGGTAAGGGAGATTGGCCGATCATAATTTGATTAAACGGTTTAGCTCGATCGTAACAACGACAACTGCCTTTTGGCATAGATAGCCCTGGACTCCGGCACCAACACATTCTGCCTCGGCTGGCACAAATTCCAATAATATCTGTATATTGCCGGCTAGCATCAAATCCCAGGCAGTGGTAAGAATTAAACCAAACGACTGTAATTTAAGGATGCCATGTCACTTTCAACTGCACAACCCGCTCTCCTAGTCCTAGCTGACGGTACTGCTTACCGCGGCTGGTCTTTTGGCGCTGACGCCACCGTCGTCGGCGAGGTCGTATTCAACACGGGAATGACGGGCTATCAAGAAGTTTTGACCGATCCGAGCTATTGCGGTCAAATTGTCACTTTTACTTATCCAGAATTGGGCAATACCGGGGTAAACCTCGAAGATGAAGAATCTTCGCGGCCGCAAATCCGAGGTGCGATCGCCCGTAACGTATGCAGCCGACCCAGCAACTGGCGCTGTTCAAAATCCCTGCAAGATTACCTAAAACAGTACGACATCCCAGGTATTTACGGCATCGATACCCGCGCCCTGACTCGCAAAATTCGCACCGTAGGAGCCATTAACGGCGGCATTTCGACCGTGATTCTCGACCAGGCGGAGCTTTTGGAGCAAGTCCAAGACGCCCCCAGCATGGCCGGGCTGAATCTGGTGAAGCAAGTAACCACCCGCGAGGTTTACGAGTGGTCTGAAGCCACGGATGCTGTGTGGGAGTTCAGTCCGACAGTTAAGCCTGCTAATGGCAAAATGTGGACAGTGGTAGCCCTAGACTTTGGCGTCAAGCGCAACATCCTGCGCCGTTTGGCGAGTTACGGCTGTCGGGTAATTGTTGTACCCGCCGACACGTCAGCGGAAGCAATTCTCAAATACAACCCGGATGGCATTTTTCTGTCCAACGGGCCTGGAGATCCTTCGGCGGTAACGGAAGGGATCGCGACGGCGAAAGCTTTGTTGAAGTCGGACAAACCTGTGTTCGGCATTTGCATGGGACACCAGATTCTGGGCATTTCCTTGGGTGCGGAAACTTTTAAACTGAAGTTCGGGCACCGGGGATTGAATCATCCAGCAGGTTTAACTCAGCAGGTAGAAATTACTAGCCAAAATCACGGTTTTGCGATCGACCCTGATTCCCTAGTCCCGGAAGTAGAAATTACTCACCTCAACTTGAACGATCGCACCGTAGCCGGATTGAAGCACAAAACCTTACCCCTGTTCTCAGTCCAGTACCACCCAGAAGCCAGTCCGGGCCCCCACGACGCTGACTATTTGTTCGATCGATTCGTCCAGTCAATGCGAGACAATCAGAAAGTACCAGCTTAGTCATTGGTCAATAGTCAATAGTCATTAGTCATTAGGAAACATGACCGATTACCAATGACTGATGACCTGTTTGGCCAATGACCTGTTTGGCCAATGACCTGTTTGCCCCATGCCCCATGCCCCATGCCCAATGCCCCATGCCCCATGCCCCATGCCCCATGACCCATAACTAAAAAACTGTAGACAAAATACCAAAAAACTCCTATAATGAAGCCTCGACTTTAAGCCATACCTAGCTAGGAGGGTGTCATTCCTGAGTCATTGACCCTGACCGTTAGCCTCAGAGGCACTCGCGAAGTCAAGAATAACCATCAGTTATTTCGCTTGACTGGCCTGCTGGACGCTTTTTCTGAGGCCACTTTTCGGAAGGTACTAAGCAAATGTATTGACGAGGGCCCAAAACACGTAATTTTGGACTTGTCTCAGATAGATTTTGTGGATAGTTCAGGCTTGGGCGCACTTGTGCAACTTGTCAAGAAAGCCCAAACCATGGAAGGGACATTGCAAATTGTCTCAAATCCCCGCGTAACTCAGACTGTTAAACTGGTTCGCTTAGAGAAATTTTTGTCTTTGCAGCCTTCGGTTGATGAGGCGGTAAAAAACGTCAAGGATGCTTGACGCTACAGTGGGTTTAATTCGCTATCCGGCGATCGATGCTGGATAGCAAATTCTTATGGTTGTGCCGCGAGTTTTCAGCTCGCTTGTCTGTAGAAGATCTCAGTTTCTCACAGAGCACACTCCTGTGAAAGCTATAATTATCTGAAGTGACAAAAGACGAAATAAGTAAGTGTAGAAAAGCCAAGCTGTGCCGAAGTTTTATTTAAAAAAGTATGTCGCCGATCGCCGATGACAACCCAAAGCTGAGTCTGACAGATCTCGGTTTAGATCGAATCCATCCTCCGAGGGCGACACCCGCAGAAATAGAAAGAATTTCGCCCGCAGCATGGGCATATTTGGGGGATGCAGTTTACGAACTCTACATTCGGAGTTCGTATTTAATGCCACCGAGAAGATTGCAAGCTTATCACGAATTGGTGGTGGGGCAAGTACGAGCAGAAACTCAAGCGCGTCACTTGCGATCGATCTCTCCTTACTTGAACAGTACAGAATTAGCAATTGTCAAGCGCGGCCGCAATGCCGTATCGGGCCGTTCTAAGCGAGCAGATCCAGAAATATACCAACAAGCCACCAGCTTAGAAACGTTGGTTGGATATTTGTACCTGACAGACCCCGAAAGATTGACCGAAATTTTGGGATTTTTAGAACTTGATACTGAAAGTATTTAGCCGAAATTTGGGAAGAGTGAGGAATTAATTGATAATTCTGGCACGGTTAGCCTAAAACAGCAAAAAGCTCGCGAAGACAAACAAGATTGATATGTCGATCGTTAGCAAGTTAAGCAGCAGTAAAATCCTTGCTCCCTCAATCTAACATCTAAAATCTCAAAGCCCTAAGATTGCTCCCTCAATCCTAAATCCCAAATCTAAAATCTAAAATCGTGTTGACCACAACAAACAAATGAGAAAATTTACTAGACCAAACTCCTCGCGATCGAATTCCGACAGCAAGCCCTGGAGCAGCGAAGGCCGCCGTCAGGACTCACAACCGTCCTCTGCCAGATTTGAACGCAAGCCCCGTCCCGACACTCGCCCAACAGACGCCCCTCAAAAGCGATCGACCTTTTCGCCCCAATCCCGAGAAATGCCCGTGCGAGCAATTTTCAAACGGAGAGTCGATTCCGACAGCCAACCGCCCACCGGCAGAAAGAATTTCCCCGACAGAGACAGAGACGGAGACGGATACAGCAGCCCGCGGCCAGCCCGCAACAATTTCCGAGACAGAGACAGCAGCCCGCAGCCAGCCCGCAACAATTTCCGAGACAGAGACGGCAGCCCACAGCCAGCCCGCAACAATTTCCGAGACAGAGACGGCAGCCCACAGCCAGCCCGCAACAATTTCCGAGACAGAGACGACAGCCCACAGCCAGCCCGCAACAATTTCCGAGACAGAAACAGAGACAGCAGCCCGCAGGAATCCCGGGGCAATTATTACAAAGACAGAGACAAAAACAGAGACAGAGATAGTAGCCCGCCGGAATTCCGCGGCAACCATTTCCGAGACAGAGACAAAGACAGAGACACTCGCCCGGTAGACACGAACTCAAATACAGTCGTGCAGCCAGACGCAGACACAGATGACATGATTTACGGCCGCCATGCAGTGCAAGCAGCCTTAGAAAGCAACCAAGTCCTGAACCGAATTTGGGTTGTCCCGCACCTGCGCTACGATCCCCGCTTTCACAGCTTGCTAACCGAAGCCAAGGCCAACGGCAGCATTATCGACGAAGTTGACGATTTGCGCCTCGACTACATCACGCGCAAGGCAAACCACCAAGGCGTAGCCGCCCAAGTATCAGCTTACGAATACCTGGATTTGAGTGAACTGATCGCACAGGCTAAGGCTGCTTGTGCAGATCCCGTAATTGTGGTAGCCGAAGGACTCAACGACCCCCACAATCTAGGGGCGATTATTCGCACCGCAGAAGCATTGGGAGCTCAGGGGATGGTGATTCCGCAGCGACGGGCAGTTGGGATTACCTCGGCAGTGAGAAAAGTGTCAGCCGGCGCATTGGAAAGCCTGCCAGTGGCAAGGGTTGTGAATCTTAACCGGGCCTTGGAAGAATTGAAAGAGGCTGGATTCTGGATTTACGGCACAGCAGCAGGCGTGGGTGACTCATTAGAGACAATCAACTTCTCCGGGCCGACTGTTTTAGTTGTGGGCGGTGAAGCTGACGGTTTGAGCCTTTTGATACAGCGCGGATGTGATGGATTAGTTTCAATTCCTTTAAGGGGAAAGACTCCTAGCCTGAATGTCTCGGTAGCAACGGGAATGGCTTTATACGAAATTTACCGCCAGCGCGGGCCGAAAAAATTTCACGTCCACGGATAGTCAAATTGGTTGAAAAAAACAGCACAACAGAGTAATTTATGTAAGTAGCTAAAGCCTGGTTATCGGTGTCTCTAGCTACTGAGACCTCACTAGCAAAATATCGAGTAGAATGTCACCTGAGAAAACACCTAATATGTACTCAAATTAGAGCCCAACTGCATAACAAACAGATAACTCTGAGGATAAAGCACTTTGGTTATTCCCAATAGGTAAGCAACTACGGTGATGCAAAAATATGCGAATGCCGCCAAAACATTGAGCGGTAGTACCCTCCGAACAAGTAATAATACATCGGCCGCCGTTACGGACAGGCGAAAGTAGAAGGGGCCTTCTCCTTACTGTCAAACAGGAAATCGACACCAATCTATTTAGATATTGACTTTAAATAGGTTTGGATTGTTTCTTTGTAGCATTAAAGCCGCGTAAATAACAAAAGCGCAGGCGTTGCCCGCAGCACCCTGAAAACACCGTTAAATACATTAGAAGAAAAGCAGATGAAAGAACTCTTGATTAGCTTGCTCAACTTTTTCGGATTGGCTTGGTGGGTTGAAGTGAAAACTTCAGCGCCGCGGTGTATTTACTATTTTGGCCCCTTCTTGACGGCTCAAGAGGCGGAATCTGCAAAAGCAGGATATATAGAAGACATAGAAAATGAAGGTGCAGAAGGTCTGAGTGTTTCCATTCAGCGCTGCAAACCTATTGCTTTGACGGTTGCAGATGATTTGGGAAAGTTTGGTGAGGGAGGGTTGTTGCCTGTTTTGAGCAGCCAGTAGCAGCAGGAATTTTGAGTTTTGAGTTTTGAGTTGTCAATTTAAATCCGGCAATATCGGAATTATACCCTGCAAGGGAACCCCGATCGCCATTTGGGACGATCGCACTGTTTAACTCGGATGCCAACGCCAACGATATAGCTTCAAAACTCTAGACGGTTGGATGATTGATTGCTTCTAAAAATTCAAAACTCAAGACTCGGAATTGCCAACTGCTTGGGGGTGACTCTCAATCCACCGATCGATATCTGTGACTACCCGATCGGGAATTTCCCAAGGAAATAAGTGGGCTGTATTGGGATAGCACTGCCACTGACTGTCCTGAAGGTGGCGGGCTGTTTCTAAACTGGATGCTGAGGTGATATGTCGATCGCCCTCTCCGGCCAACACCAAGCACGGACATTGAATCTCGCCGAGTTGTGGTAAGCGATCGTATCCGGCTCTGAGAGCGGTATTTAACGCCTTTGTCGCCTTGTGGGAAGTCTGGAGGTAGGCGGGAGTACCTGCTGCGGCTAAGTAGCGGTAAGGGGTCGCTGTATGCTGCTGGATTAAGTAGCGAAAGAGCGATCGCCTGCCAAAAGTATCAATATTCCACTGCCAACCGGGTACCACCCAGTTGATAATTCCGGCTAAACCGGTGTAAAGATTATCTTGCCAAGAAATGGGCGGGTGACTTCCGCGCGGTTTGGCTGCGGATGCGAGGAGAATCAAACCGGTGACTCGCTGGGGATATTTCATGGCTAATTCCAGGGCTAAAATGCCTCCCAAAGACCAGCCGATGACTAAAGTGCGATCGACTCCCAATCGGTCTAGAAGTGCCTCTAAATCAAGCAAGTGGTCGGTCATTTCAAAGGAATTTGAGGTGCGACTGTTGCCATATCCGCGCAAGTCTGGGGCGATCGTCCGAAACCGCTGTGATAGGTGTTCTGTGAAGACAGACATACAATCGCCGGAACCGGGATGGCCGTGCAAGCAAAGGATCGGAAATCCTTCGCCTTTGACGGAAACGTTGAGTTTTGTGTGGGACATTTTCTGATTTGGCGATTATATAAATCTACGTTATTAAGGTATGTTGTTGCGCTTCAGCGCTCTTGTCTATATGAAAGAGCGCCCAAGCGCAACAACGTACCTAATTATGTTAATCGCACTTTAAACCTGCCGCAGCCGCTGTCGGATACTTGACGGGAACAAAAGCAAGGCCTAACTGCTTTCCGACAAAGAGTTCTTCATTGAGCGGAGTTCCTTCGATGTATTCTTGAATTAAGTAAAAATTTCCATTTTCTGGAAAGCGATGAACCTAGGAGTGCACTCGCACTTATAGAGTTCCTCCAGGGCTTTAGCTTCTTTTTCAAATAGTGCTTTTGCTCCTTGCAAAACTTGCGAATCTTTAGATTGAGGAGGCAAAATTTCCTTGACTACACAAGGAGAATTTTCTAGTTGCTTTAAATCCTTAGCTGTATAGGTAATCGCAAACCCTCCCCGCCCCAATTTTTCGATAATTTCGTAGCGATCGCACAGAATATCTCCTGGATTCAGGCACATAAATTTTTAACAAGTTTTCACATTTTTAAAAGCTGGGATTATTACTAATATAATCGGCAATTTTAGCAATAGACTTGCGGATTTGTAGATCGCCACTGGTGCGGCTGTCTATCACAGTCATCACATAGGCTTCGCCGTCAATGTTCATCGCTAAAGTTGTGCCTAGCACCAGGGAATTCTCCCCGGTTTTTTCGCCCAACCACTGAGCTTTACTTCCTTTCAAGGCGGCAAATCCCAAAGCGCGATCGTACTGCTGGTTGAGAGTTTCTACTAACAGTTTAGCGCCCGGTGTTTCGCCGTTGTAAATTTGCACCATCATTTCGGTGAGTTCGTTAGCAGTTACGCGGTTGGGCCCGGAACCGGGGTTGGCGGGCATAGTTTTTTCCCCCATTAATTTGAAGTTCACGCGGGTGACTTGGTAGCCGCGATTTTCTAAGAATTGATTGATGTAATCGGAACCCAAATAATCGATCAGTTGATTGGTGGCGATGTTGCTGCTGCGATCGATCATTTCTTCTAACAGTAGTTGTACCGGGTAATTGCGCCTAGACAAAATCTTCGTCGATGAGTCTTCGGTGAAATTGCCCGGATCGACGAATACTTCATGGTTCAGACTGATTTTTTCTTTGTCGAGTTTTTGCATCAGGGCGACAGCTATCGGCACTTTAATTAAGCTGGCCGGGCTGATAGGAGGCACATCGCCCCGGAGGTTGACGCACTCTCTAGAAAGGTGGCAAATCCCGATCGACGCTTCATTCGACAAACCGCTTGAACGGGCAACCTCTGCCAAAAAATCGGATTTTGCTTGCTGGACTTGAGAGGTTGCTACGGTTAAATTTTCCCGGTATTCTTGAGCTTTGGAGGCTGTGAGGGGAGCTAAAAATGAATTTTGCGGAACTTCTTGTAAGTTGTTGAGGGCCTGGTGCCACAAAAATTGAGTTTGCTGCGAAGATTCGATCGACTGATTTGACTTCCCTCCCGTTTCTACGGCTCGGTTGGCTAAACGGACTGCTTGCTGTAAGTTGTCGTTAGATCTCTGTTCTACTAATATTTGAACTTCCACCTCTTGCAACTGCTGTACCAATTTTTCTTGAGAATTGCCGGCGAAGGGAACTAAGCCAGAGAGCAGGGTTGGTTCTGGGGAGGGTGAGGCGGGTTGTTCTAGTTGGGTGACGAGCCGATCGCGAATTTTGTAGAGTTCGTCTAGGGAACGCGGATTAGATGATTGAGCAAGTGAACTGGCGATGGTTAACACCTGAACCAGTCCGATGCTGGCTGCTACTGCCGCCATCTTGTTTGCGATCGACAAAAAACGGCTGAACCCTGGCATACTCGACATCCTCAACACAACCAAATTCAATCTAATCAGCTATTATTGCACGATTCAAACGATTTTAGATTTTAGATTTTAGCCGCAGCCGTAGGGTGCGGATACATCGACAATCCTCAAGAAAGAGCGACAATCGATCGAGCGACGCACTTTTTCTTTTCAAGGGATGAGGAAACCAACCCAACATTTTTGTGGTAGCAAGCTTGTTGATAAATCATATAAGGTGCGTCGCCACAAAATTGTGGATTTAATTTAGGGATTTATCGCAGGCGACACACCCTACGAATACTGACAACTGACTAATGACTTCTGCCAAAATAAAGGGAGCGATCGCACCCAATGGCGATCGACCCCTCTAAAATATTGCGAACTATCTACTTTCTGCGGCGGCGCCGCCAATCAACACCCAACCGCTTGAGGTAATCCCAGCCGCGTTGGGGCCAAACATGAGCGCTACCAGTCTTTTCAGCAATCCAGCGAGCTACTTTGGGGCCTGTCCAGTCTCCGCCGTCGGGGGCGGGGCCTTGCAGGGCTTGTCGCAGTTCTTCTTGCTGTTCGGGGCTCAGCAAGGATTTGGCAGGAGGGGGCTGGCGGTCTCCGCTGCGGTTTCTCACAGAGTTAGGCCCTTCTCGGTTGTAGCGCTGGACAATTTCTTTGGCGTAGTCGTAGTTAATCCCTACGACTTGGGCTGCTTGTTTGATAGTCCAATTTCGGGAAACTAAGAGTAGCAAGTGCCAGCGGCGCGACTCTGTGGTGTTTTGTGCCTGCCGGTAGCGAATTTTGAGTTCCTCTGCCGTCAGGTGAGATTCTAAGTGAGCTTTAGGTGGCATTCCTCCAACGGGGCATCGGGAACTTCTTACCATATATCTTTGGTTTTGGGGAGAATTCCGGATGAAATTGTCTTCTTGGGGATCGTCGCGGCAAATACGTAGCTTTTTTTACCGCAGATGCAAGCATAGAGACGCAGTTGAAGAAGGGCTGTAAGTGCGTGCAATTGCCAGCTATATTGGCTAAGTGGCTGAAAGTAGAAATGATAAAGGTACGAGCATGGCATCCATCCGCGAGTTGCACCGACAACTGGTCAATAAAGAACGCTCTGCTGTGGAAATTACTCAAGAAGCATTAGACCGAATTACCCAGCTAGAGCCGAAATTGAAAAGCTTTCTGTGCGTGACAGCAGACAGCGCATTGGCGCAGGCCCACAAAGTGGATGCCCAAATCGCAGCAGGCGAGGCAATTGGGTTGTTGGCCGGCATCCCGATCGCCGTTAAAGACAATATGTGCACCGAGGGCATTCCCACAACCTGCGCCTCTCGGATTTTGGAAAATTTTGTCCCTCCCTACGATGCAACCGTCGTCTCCAAACTCAAAGCAGCCGGTGCGGTGATTCTGGGCAAGGCCAATATGGACGAGTTTGCCATGGGGAGCTCGACGGAAACTTCGGCCTATCAAGTTACCGCGAATCCTTGGGACTTGGAGCGCGTGCCCGGAGGTTCTTCTGGCGGTTCTGCCGCAGCGGTAGCCGGCGGAGAATGCGTCGTTAGCTTGGGTTCGGATACTGGAGGTTCGATCCGCCAACCTGCTGCTTTTTGCGGTTTGGTGGGGCTGAAACCGACCTATGGGTTGGTTTCTCGTTACGGTTTGGTGGCCTACGCTTCTTCTCTCGATCAAATCGGGCCCTTTGGCCGGACTGTTGAGGATACGGCGATTTTGTTGGGGGCTGTCGCTGGTTATGACAGTAAAGATTCGACGAGTCTCAATGTCCCAATTCCTGACTACGCCCAAGCTTTGAGACCCAGTTTGCGACCGAAGGGTCAGATTAGAATTGGTGTAATTAAAGAAACTTTTGGCGTCGGGTTGGACTCGGCGGTTAAAGACGCCGTGACAAAGGCGATCGAGCAATTTCAACAATTGGGCGCAGAAATTCAAGTCGTTTCTTGTCCCCGGTTCCGCTACGGTTTGCCCACTTACTACATTATTGCTCCCTCGGAAGCTTCGGCGAATTTGGCGAGATATGATGGAGTAAAGTATGGTTTCCGATCGCCCGATCCCGAAAATCTTTTGGATATGTATGCCAAAACTCGCGCTCAAGGGTTCGGTGCAGAAGTTAAACGCCGGATTGCGATCGGCACTTACGTGTTGTCCGCTGGATATTACGACGCCTATTATCTCAAAGCTCAAAAAGTTCGGACTTTGATTAAAGAAGACTTTGAAAAAGCTTTTTCTCAAGTTGATGTTTTGGTCTGTCCCACTGCTCCGACTACGGCTTTTAAGGCAGGCGAAAAATTCAACGACCCCCTGAGTATGTATTTGTCAGATTTGATGACTATTCCGGTGAATCTTGCTGGTTTGCCAGCTTTGAGTTTGCCCTGCGGATTTGATGATAAAGGACTGCCGGTGGGTATACAACTGATTGGTAATGTTTTGCAAGAATCTCGGCTGTTTCAAGTGGCTCATGCTTACGAACAATCCACTAATTGGCACTTGCGTCACCCGGAATTGAATTAATTTTTGAAATTCGGCGGAACGCTGCTGCGGAAGTTAGTAATCGATCTAAAGCTAATCATATGAATTAATCATTTGTCATTAGTTTTTGACCGATTTCTAATCTCCCGCGTGTCTTATTTTCTATGAACAAGTTACTGGTATTTGTTTTGTCTAAATCCCTCATAACTTTTGGGATAGTTTTGGCGATCGCTTATTCTGCTGCTTGTGTATTGCTATTTGTAGCGCAAGGTAAGTTTATCTTTTTTCCGGCGCGGGCGATCGAAACTACGCCAGATGATTTTAAGTTGAAATATCAAGATGTTTGGCTGCAAATTCCAGCTAAAACAGCGGCGCTGGAAATGGAAAGCGTACATGGGTGGTGGATTCCTGCCTCGGAAAACCCCCGCAAATTTCGGGGGGAAGTAAGAGAGGTGGTTCCACTTCAACCATCCCAAACCCCCCCCAGCCCCCCCTTGTTAAGGGGGGGAGTCAGAGAGGCTGTTCCTGTCCCCCCCCTTAACAAGGGGGGGTTAGGGGGGGTTCCGGTTCCCCCACTTCACAAGGGGAACTTAGGGCGGGTAGTTTTGTACCTGCACGGTAATGGTTCAAATGTGGGAGCAAATGTCGAACACGCTAATCGATTTCATGGCTTAGGTTTGTCAGTATTTCTGATCGATTATCGCGGTTATGGAAAAAGTCAGGGCGATTTTCCGAGCGAATCTCGGGTTTATGAGGATGTTGAACAGGCCTGGGATTATTTGGTGAAACAGCGGGGGATTAACCCAAATCAAATTTATATTTACGGTCATTCTTTGGGAGGGGCAATTGCGATCGATCTAGCAGTGCGGCACCCGGAGGCTGCGGGGTTAATTGTGGAGGGTTCTTTTACTTCGGTAAGGGCAATGGTAGACTTCCAAAAACCGCTATTTAGGGCGTTTCCGATAGATTTGTTGCTGGCGCAGCGGTTTGATTCTCTGTCAAAAGTCGATCGCCTGCAAATGCCGGTACTATTTATTCACGGGACTGCTGACACTGTAGTTCCAGCCGAAATGAGCCAAAAAATGTTTGATGCAGCACCCGAGCCCAAACAGCTTTACATGGTTCCCAATGGAGGACACAATAATGCGGCACAAATCGGCGGTGCAGAATATCTGCGGGTAGTGAGCAAATTTTTATTGTAGGGTGCGTCAGCTCATAGTGCGATCGTAAAAAAAGATAAAAAAGGGTACGTAGTTGCGCTTGGGCGCTCTTATCTTATATATATGAAAGAGCGCTGAAGCGCAACTACGTACCTAAAGATCGACACCTATAAACGGCTTACCAATTAATTCAACCTTAAAATATCTAACCACCAGTCATTGACGGCACGGCAGTAATTGCAGTAATTGTTCGAGCTAATCGGTTGTTGTTTTTTAACATCACAACCTCGCCGAGATATTTTGCGGTTCGGCATCCGGGCGCCGCAGAAATTAGCATCTGTAAAATTAGCTTTGTTCAATCTCGCATCGCTCAAATCTGCCCCTCTGAGGTCAGCACCGCTGAGATTTGCACCGCTTAAATCAGCTTCTTTGAGGTCAGCACCGCTGAGGTTTGCCCCAGTAAAATCGGCGTTTCTCAGGTCACTTCGACTTAGTTTAGCTGCGATCAAATTACTGCATTTTAAGTTAGCCAACTGGAGAGTTGCGTCGAGCAGAGAACTCTCGCTGAGATTGGCATTTTCTAAGTTTGCTCCCCTGATGTCTGCCCTGCTCATGTCGGCTTTGCTGAGGTCGGCATCGATTAAAAAGGCATTTCTCATGTTGGCGTTATTTAAATTAGCTTCCATTAAATCCGCCGCAGTCAAATCCGCATCTACTAAGTCGGCCCTGCTGAGAGTGGCGCGACTCAAGGAAGCGCCAAACAAATCTGCACGGCTCAAGGAAGCGCCAAATAAGTCGCATCCGGGACATCCTCTTGTTGCTAGCAGCCGCTTGATTAGAGGCAGATTTTGAGCTTGTAAGGGAACTGCTGCGCCAAATGGGAGTAGCAGAATCACTGCTGCCAGAATTGTCAGTTTAATTTTTGTCATCAGGTGTTGCGCGTTTAAATTGTATATGTCAATTACCTATTACCTAGTTGTCAAATCATCTCCTCATCAGACTTTCTCCCTGGATCTCTCCCCTCTGCCGGAATCTCCTCGAACATAACAGACTATGTAGATGCAAGCAAAGCTTAGTCCGGGTAATTCATCTAACTGCGTTTTATCGCCTAGTTTTCTCCTGGAATAACGCGCGCGGGGCTAAAAACAGGGTTTATTGCTAGATTTTTCGCTGTCAAATCCAATATTTTTAGCAGAAACGGCCTCAAGCGAATTTCGACCTGTGGTACCCGCCACGTGATTTATCCGTGGAATCAATCCCAAATCGAAAATCGAAAATCCTCTCTTCCCCCGAATTTATCCGTAGGGTCGCCTCTAAAATCTAAAATCTAAAATCTAAAATCTAAAATCGATTGACGTGGCACGCCGGTGTGAGGTTGGCGGACGATCGCCTTTGCGGATATTACTTACTCCTTTAGGATGAGAGCGATTACCTCAAATCGGCTTTGCAGGCTACCGGCGAGCCACCGTTGGCAGTGGCTCAATGCCTTGTATTTTGTAGCTGGCGACGGCTGGGGTAAATGAGCTCCGGCAGTGATTCGGTAATTTCTGGTGGATGCAGGCGGATTGTGCTACGGGGGCGATCGCTCTCCGTACAGGCGATCGGTAAATAAGCCAATTGGCTTAGACTCTTAAGACATATTGCTGATGCGATGCCTTCTACAAAAAAGATAGCATTTTGGTATGAACGCCGAAATTATACTGAATAAGCAAGTATAAAAAACGACAAAGTGTGTCGGCGGGTGTGAAAAATGGGTACAACTAATACTTTCAGACGAGGAAAATCAATGTCGAACAGCATAGATCAACTGGCAGAAGGCGGCAGAGGCATCAAACTCATGTGGCAGATTGCAGACGAGCTGAGTTACACCCGGACTCTTGACGGTCGAAATTGTTTGTCGCTGAGCAAAAGTTACGAAGTAGAAAGTCGCTCGCGATCGCAAAATATAAAAAAGGCTAGCGTTTTAGATGGGTTAATGAATTTGTTAAAGAAGTGGGATTGGCAAGATGACATTGAGCAGGAAGCAGAACTGAATGAAAGTTCTTTGAAAAACATCAGCCTGCAAGTCAACACAGATATGAATGCTTTAACTAAAGTTTTGGACTGGTTGGAGCAGTTGCAAGATGTATCGATCCCCAATGAGGTTTGGTTCCAATTACAGCTAGCTTTAGCTGAAGGTTTTACTAATGCAGTTCGTCACGCTCACAAAAATCTGCCCGCAGAAACTCCTATTCAACTGCAAATTACGGTATGTAGCGGACACTGGCAATTCAAACTTTGGGATTGTGGGCCGCGTTTTAATTTTGATGCTAAGCTCGAAGAAATTATCGCAACAGATAGAAAACGCTTTGCTGATTTAGAGGTTTTGAGCGATACTTGCTTGATACCTAGCAGACCGACAACTTTGGAAATGTCTCAGTTTCGGATTGCTGGGTAAAGTAACAATTAACAGACTGGCACGGTTGAAAATGTGTTATACTAATAACGGTGTTAGGGGAAGAGTTACGGGTTGTGTCTCCGCGCGGGTCAGGGGTTTTTAATACTAGCGACCTGCTGCGGAGAAGGTTAAAAGCTATGGGCTTGGGTGAGTCTCTAGCAGTTCGACAAAAATGGGTTCCTTTGTTAAATTAGACATGAAAAATTCACCACAAAAAGTTAAAATTTATTCACATTAATTTTTAATTTTTTAATCTATGATGGTATCTGGTCGCTCACCAAATACTAATGATTTCCAAAGAAAGTTTATTTGTGCTGTCTCTATTTCCCTACTTGGGTTTTCTCTGGTTTTTGACGAAATCTGGAAAAACTCCTCGTTTAGCTCTGATGGGATTTTACGGCACTCTCGTGTTTGTGGGTGTGACTATTCCCGCAGCAATTTATGCAAAAGTTGCCTACAATGAGTCGCTAGCAAATGTCGATTGGCTCCACGGTTCTGCGGAACTATTCTTGACACTTGCCAATATTTTAGTAGTTTTAGGCTTTCGGGAAGCGGTGATTAAAGCCAAAGCATCCTCACAGAATGGTGGCGAAAAGCAAGAATCTCTTGCAGACGGGGGAATTGATTAAGACTTTGAGCGGCCATTCTGACGCGGTGATTTCGGTGGCTATCAGTCCCGATCGCGAAACTATGGCTAGCGGCAGTCGAGATGGTACTGTTAAAGTCTGGAACTTGCAAACAGGCGAATGTTTGTGCAGCCTAGTTGGGTGCAATCCGGTGGCTTTTAGTCCTGACGGTCAAACTTTAGTCACCGGTGGGGATGGGGCCCAAATGTTAGTTTGGCAGGCGTTTGTTTAGTTGGGCGAGATAGCTGAGATACTGGGAAATGCGATCGACATCTGCGTCAAGCAAGCGATTGGCCCAAGAATATATCTTAAGTTGCGATCGCATTTCCCGAAATATTGCAGCATCCCCGCGACTGTCGAGAGGGAAAACCGAAGCATCAAATCCCGCCGACTTGAGACGGCTAACAGCGCCATCGCCATCTTGTACCCACAATTGACGCTTGATGCGAAGAGGTTGACAGCAATATTCACCGACAACGATTCCCCCCACCGAAACGCTAGCATCCTCTCCACGATTGGAAAGTTCTTGCAAAATAGCTTTCAGAGAATTGAGGTTTTTGACATCTTGCACCTGCGGCGGTGTAAACTTGACAATCACCATTTCTGTAACTTCCACTGGTTTAGTCGATCGTCCAAAGTTGACCGGTTGATTCGCCCAAGAATTTTGTATTTCCGATGGCGCCACCCAAGAATTTTGCGTTTCCGATGGCGCCACCCAAGAATTTTGTATTTCCGATGGCGCCACCCAAGAATTTTGTATTTCCGATGGCGCCGCCCAAGAATTTTGTGTTTCCGGTAGTGGGATCTCGATTTCCTCTGTAACCTCTGGTGTTTCTACAGGCTTTGCAGTATCTACAATTATCTGAATTTCCTCACCATCCTTCTCAATTTTCCCGCTAATCAGTAATACAGCATTCTCTATAATATGCGGTTTTAATTGTTCGTAAGCCTTCGGAAACACAACAGCTTTGATTTGATGTGTCAAATCTTCTAATTGCAAAATTGCCATCGCATCGCCTTTTTTCGTCACTACCAGTTTGATAGCGTTGAGCATGACAATAACCGATACTTTACCCTTTTTCTCGGCTAACTGTGCGAGAGTCACAACATCTGGATCTTGATTAGATTGAAGCAGAAACTTGAGGGGATGATCTGATACATAAAAACCCAGCAATTCTTTTTCTAAACGCAATTTTTCCTGTGTGTCAAAATCTTTCACAGTTTTTGATTTTGGCGCAGATTCATACTTATTCGCCGACTTCCCAAAGCTAGTATCTCCTAACAAGTCAAAGAGATTACCTTGACCAGTTTCTCGGTCTTTTTTGCGGTCTTGCGCCCATTTCATAACCCCTTCCAAGTCGTTTACTAATTGCTGGCGGTTGGGTGCGATTTTGTCAAAAGCACCACAGTGAATCAAGGCTTCTAGGGCGCGGCGGTTGACAGAATGTAGATTTACGCGATCGCACAAATCTGGTAAAGAATTAAAATCACCCCCTGACCTGCGCGCCTCCAAAATATTTTCAATAGCCCCCTCACCAACATTTTTAACCGCCGAAATTCCAAACAAAATTTTATGTTTTTCCGCCTTTGTCATCTCCATCGGCAATGGCGTAAAAGTAAGTTCAGAACCATTAATATCAGGTGGTTCAACATCAATCTTCAGCTTGATACAATTAGCAATATATCTCTGTACCTTCTCCTGGTCGCCTCTGTTAGCAGTCAGCAGTGCAGCCATGTATTCTACAGGAAAATTTGCTTTTAAATAAGCAGTTTGATAAGTGATATAGGCATAGGCCATTGAATGGGATTTATTAAAGCAATTAGATGCCACCAGACTATTTTCTAGTGTAAAATTATGATCTCTTTCAACGCCAATGTCATATACTTCTTGAGTTCCTAGTGATTTTCTACTAATGATTTTAACCATGTTTGTAACTCCTGAGAATATCTTCAATTTTAGTCTTTTTTCGTTGTAAACCTAATCTGGGATACTGATACACAAAATCATAGAATGCTTGTATATTTTTCCGACTAAATATTCTCCAATAATAAACTTTTTTAAATTGATGCTCTTGTACAGAACCCATGCCTAAGTGCCTTGTTAGTTCGCAGGGAAATTTAAAGGAACTAACAATGCAGACTAAACCGCCACTCCTACCTTTGTTTGCATAAGCACAACCGTCACCATCAAAGTACCCTAACACATAAGACGCTAAATATTTGGAGTTAGGAAAATAGGTAACTTCTGAAAAAGTCCTTCCTGTTATGATGCCGTAGCCCTGTAAAGAGCTTGCCAGTTTTTCAGAAGAAAAATTTATTCGGTAGTGAGGAGCATAATTTTGAGGCTGAACAATTCTAATTTCACCAGAGTATTGTAGCTCTATGCTGAGCATTTCTGTGAGTTCTTTGTCAATTGATTCAAAAGCTACATAATTAGTTTGAGTAACGCAGCCATCAGCAGCTAGCAATCCTAACAAATAGGCTTTAGCTTGAGAGTCAATTATATCAAAATAGCTTTCATTTAAAGTATAGCGGTTTCGTCGCTTAGTATTAATGTCAGCTTCTTTTAAAACTCTTGAAACTGCTCTCTCGCTTACCCCAAGGTAGTTAGGGATTTCTCGACACTCCATGCCTTGGTTAAAAGCTAAAATGATTTGTTCCTTGTGTTCTGATTTTAGTTTCCTATAGTCTATATACATTTTATAGATGTGAGCTAGAGTTGATTTGTTTTAAGTCTAATCCTTTTTCAAAGATTTCGTCAATAGGTAGCATTTGACCGTCAAAAGTCATAAACTTGTGATCTTTTGTCGCGCGAATTATCGAGCCATCTTCCAGACAATACTCAAAGACCTCCTGCTGACCTCGGCGATGCCACTGTGCAATTGGCTGTGTATAAATATGGCCATTATTATCAACACTGTAAACGGTACATTCAATTTCTTCCTCGACAATTTTACCAATAGCCATCGGCCCATATTCCATAGTCAATATCTTCGTGTCATAGCTCAAACAATATTCCGCGAATTGAAGCATCTGTCCGAACAACTCTTCGGCAACTCTTTGAGCGACACCATTCTTAGTTGCGCCATCAATAAATGTTTCCTTTTGCTTCTGCATTTCATCAGCCTTCTTCTTGCCCATTGCGCGGCGCAGCAAGTCAGCTTGACCTAAAGAATAGCCCGCCAAATCTTGAGCCATCCGCATAATTTGCTCTTGGAAACAAAGCGTTCCATAAGTCTCTTTTAAAATTGGTTCTAACAGCGGATGGTCGTATTTAACGACTTCTCTACCATGTTTGCGATCGATAAATTGTGGAATCAAACCAGCATCCAGCGGGCCGGGACGATAAAGCGCCAGAATAGAAGAAATATCATCCAGACAAGAAGGTTTGATTTTTTTTACTACATCCAGCATCCCAGAAGATTCTAGCTGAAAAATACCTTCTAAATCTCCTTTTTCTAATAGTTGATAAGTCTTTGCTACATCACCGGGTAACTTGTTGTTCCTAGTAAATGTCTCTTGAGCTCTGCGTTCTATGTCAGAAGGTAAGCCTTCAGCATTGATAGTTATATCTTGAGTTTGCTTAACATAATCAACAGTTTTTTGGAGAGTCGTTAAATTTTTGAGTCCCAGAAAGTCCATTTTGAGTAACCCCAAAAATTCCAAGTCTTCCATAAAATATTGGGTGATTACAGCACCATTTTCATTTTTTTGCAGGGGCACAATTTCATCAAGGGGGATGGAAGAAATCACCACACCGGCGGCATGAACACCATAGGTTTTGTTAGTTCCTTCAATGCGAATTGCCATGTCAATCCACTGACGCACTGGGACTTCGGTGCCAGTTTCGGCATTAGTACAAATAGTATTTTCGTAGTTGGTTTTAAATTCCTGTGCCGGTGTTGCATCGGAAATCATTACTTTGAGTTTTTCCGGTTTCCCCCGCGATACTGGAATCATTTTCGCCATCTCATCGGCTTTTTTGTAGGGAATACCTAAAACTCTGGCAACATCTTTCAAAACAGCTTTTGATGTCATCCTGTTGAAGGTAATAATTTGCGCTACGCGGTCTGTACCATATTTGTCTGTAACATATTTAATCATATCGTCCCGTCTTTCGATGCAGAAATCGCTATCAATATCTGGCATCGATTTGCGTTCGGGATTGAGAAATCTCTCGAATAGCAATCCGTGGTGTACCGGGTCTATGTTGGTAATATTGAGGACATAAGCAACTAAAGAACCTGCCGCAGAACCACGTCCTGGCCCGACGGGAATATTGTTGTCTCTAGCATATTTCATGTAGTCCCAAACCACTAAAAAATATTCAGAGAAACCCATCTGCTGAATCATTTTTAGCTCATATTCTAGTCTTTGTTTGTAGACTGGGGGGATTTCATTTCTGGTACGGGCTTTGAGTCTTTCTAATAATCCTAGCCAAGATATTTCTTCTACATAGGTATCGGCGGTATGTTCTGGGGGAATTGGGATTGTGGGAATCCGAGCTTCTCCTGTTAGATCGTATCTTGATACTTTGTTTGCTACTTCTAGGGTGGTTTCGATCGCCTCTTCGATCGTTTCATCATCCAAATGGTCTCGAAATAGTTGCGCCATCTCCATAGCAGACTTCAGATATTCTGTGCCGCTGTAGCGCATCCGCTTTTCTTCTTCAATCAGTTTGTTGGTGTTGATGCACAACAAAGCATCGTGAGCTTCTACGTCGTTGCAGGAAATATAGTGAGAATCATTGGTGGCAATTATTTTAATATTGAATTCGCGGGCAATTTTGACGATTTCAACATTAACCATGCGGTCTTCTTGGGAACCGTGGTCTTGAATTTCTATATAATAGTCTTCTCCAAATACTTCTTTATACCATTTGGCAACTTCGCGGGCAGTATCTAGCTTGTTTTGCAGAATCATTTGGGGAACTTCGCCACCCAAACAAGCGCTGGTAACAATGAGACCTTCGGAGTATTGTTTGAGGAGTTCTTTGTTGATGCAAGGACGGGCAAAAATACCTCTTTCGGGCATTCCTTTTAAATGGGAAATTGTGGTAAGCTTTACTAAGTTTTTATAACCTTGCGTATTTTTAGCTAAGACAACTTGATGGTATTTTCTTCTACCTCGAACTTTGACTTCGATGTCGCCGTTGACGACGTACATTTCATTGCCAATGATGGGCTTGATATTTTTATTTCGACAAACTTTGATTAGCTCGATCGCACCATACATCACGCCGTGGTCTGTAAGGGCGATCGCGGGCATCCCCAATTCCACCGCCCGTTCAGCTAGCTGCTGTAGCTGAGATGCCCCGTCTAGCAGGCTGTAATCGCTGTGAATGTGCAAACCAACGAAAGACATAGCGATTTTATATTGTAGATTTTAGATTTTAAATCTTACACCATTGGCGTGTCAAAGGATAAAATAAAAAACAAAGCTTATTATCACTTTTAAGATAATTTAGGGTGGGGGGTATGACACCATAATACATCAGTTTGCTGTGGTATGGATGATAGAATGGGTAAGTTGTTGTCGATCGCGATGGCTACGCCCTGGCTTACGCCTACGCACTTTTACAAACTTGCTTGTTCCAAATAACCCTCCAAATCTTTAATACGTTCTTTTGTGACTCTGGCTCTGCAATAACCGTAGATAGAAGGAGCCACGCTACCACCCTCAAAGTAACCTGCTTCATAATCGCAAGATTCATCTCTAAACTTGAGCCAACTTCGCTGTGCGACTATCAATCTCTGCTTTTGTTTGCTGTTGAGTTTTGGTTGAAGTTGCTGATATACTTGATTGAGTTTTTTGTCTGCTGCCTGAAACTCTTGGCTGGAACACACATTCTGATCCAGTGTCGTTTGAGGACTTTTACAGTTAGGTTGTTGGGCGAGTATTAAGGATGTATTACTAGCTTGACTGGGAAGTAAAGATGTGGCTGTCAATAACAGTGAACTAGCTGCCAATGTTGTCCAAACAATGCTATTTTTCAAGGATTTTTCTCCTTAGTTTGTTAGTAATGACTGATTTCCTATCAACTATCAACTGTCAACTGTCAACTGTCAACTGACTGCTGAGCCGATCGCCAAATCCACCAAGCAGCCGCCCACAGAGTAAAATTACCGATGACAGTCATCGCAGCTTGCAGGGTAACAATCCATTCTAGGGCTGGGGAGTTGTCGAAAAAGTGCCACGTACAGGCGCACATAGCGCTGACAAGGGCGGGCAGCATTCCGACAGAAAGGCCCCACCAAGCTCGGTTTTTAGTGACTTCGCCGTAAGTCCAAATTAACCAGATGGCGGCAATCCACTCGACGACACTAGAGACATGAATAATCCAGGTTGGAATTGACAAAGCGTGCATTTTTTGTATTGTGAAGGAAGATGTGTGACAGTTGGCAGTTGGCAGTTGGCAGTTGGCAGTTGACAGTTGGCAGTTGACAGTTCACCGTTACATTAGTGCTGTCCGCCGCTCGCTAACTTCGTGATTTGACAACTTGCCTGGTCGCTTAGAAAAGGGTTGACATTTACACCATTTATGGTAGCAGGTTTGCGGTGCTATTCATGAAGTTATTTGTGCGAAGAGCGATCGGGCGGTTGCGATATTTTGTTGTTTTAAAAAAGAATCTTTTGGTAACAATAATTAGGTATTGTAATAGTTATATTCGATTCCAAACAAAGAGTAGAAATGCGAGCAATTTTGTGCGGCTATTATGGTAAAGGCAACGGTGGCGACGAGGCGCTGTTGGCTTCGCTACTGCAAATGTTACCAGATGGGGTGACGCCGATCGTCCTTTCTGGCAATCCCGTCGAGACAAATCAGCGGTACGGAGTAGCTGCGCGCGATCGCATGAATGCGTTTGGTGTCCTCGATACACTCCGCAGCGCTGACGCCCTAATCTGGGGTGGCGGTAGTTTAATCCAAGACAGTACCAGCCTTGTCAGCCCTTTTTACTATGGTGGCTTGATGGGATTAGCGCAGCAGATGGGCTTAAAAACTGTTGCTTGGGCCCAGGGAATTGGCCCTTTAAATCGTGAGATTACTCGTAAATTATCTCAGCGGTGTTTTGGTGGATGCACAGCCGTCAGCGTGCGCGATAAAGGCTCAGCTACCATACTTGCAGATTGGCAAATTCCCTTTACATTAGCGCCCGATCCAGTGTGGGCTTTGGAAAATTCCCCCGTCTCCGGTTTGTGGGATTTGCCGTCGCCGAGAGTTGCGGTTTGTTTGCGATCGCACTCTACACTAACACCCGCCCGTTTGTCAATCCTAACTCAAGCTTTAGTTGACTTTCAAAAAGCCACTCGCACCTTAATTTTGCTGCTGCCTTTCCAAGCTTCCCACGACTTAGAAATTGCCAAACATTTGCACGAAGCGCTGCCGAAAAGGAGCCGCATCCTTAGTTTAGACGATCCGAGAAAGTTGAAAGGAGTGTTCCGGGGAGTCGAAATGGCGATCGGGATGCGCTACCACAGTTTAATTATGGCAGCATCCGAAGAATGTCGCTGTTTTGCCCTCAGCTACGATCCCAAAGTTAGCCAATTGATGGACGAGTTAGAAATGCCGGGATACTTATTATCAGAATTGCCCGAAGATCCCTATTTAATCAGCAAAACCTGGATGGATCACTATGCCAACGGCGCCGCACTATCGCCAGACAGGATAAAATTTATTGTAGGGCGATCGCTCTTTCATAAGGAAGTATTGCAAACCGCACTCCAGCAGTCTCAGTAAACAGTTGATAGTTGACAGTTGACAGTTGACAGTTTACCTGGAACAGCACAGTTTTGATGGCGGGGAGGCTGAATCTATTTTTTGCTAAGAGGTAAAATATTATGACAGTAAGTACAGCCGACATAAAAATTACCTGGGAAAAATTGCCAGACGATTTCATCTTAGACGAGGAACCAGTGGAAAATATCGACCAACCATTACTCGCCGCCGCCCTGCGCGAAATCCTAGAAATTGCCGGACTATTGTTAGAGGGAATCTTAGTTGCGCCGAATATGTGTGTGTGCGCGACATTAAACGACAAGCTAGTTACCAAAGCGCCAGATTGGTTTTATGCCCGCAACGTACAACCGCTTGCTGCCCCCGAAATTCGCCGCAGTTACACCCCAAACTTAGAAGGAGAAATCCCGGATATCGCGCTGGAGTTTTTATCAGCTAATCAGTACGACGAATATTCAAGTAAACCAACTTTTCCCCCGGGAAAATGGTTTTTTTACGAGCAAATGCTGCGAGTACCAATCTATGGTATTTTTGAGCCTGCGGCAGGATTGCTAGAAGTGTATCGGTTGAATTCATCAGGAAGATATGAAGCACAGCAGCCGGATGCAAACAATCATTATTGGATAGAAGGAGTTGGGTTATTTCTAGGCGTTTGGCAGGGAACAAAGGCTGAAAGAACCGGATATTGGTTGCGCTGGTGGGATGAAAGCGGACAGATGTTATTGTGGGGTGCAGAGATGGTGGAAAGGGAAAGACAGCGAGCCGATCGACTAGCCGCACAATTAAGAGCAGCAGGCATTGAACCAGAAGCTTGATACAATAATTAGAAATGAAAAATCCTAAGACAGCGATTTTTCATTTCTAAAAATATCTGCGTTAATCAACGTTAATCTGCCCGCATCAGCGGTTAAAAATTACATTCAGGAGACAGCAAAATTGGCAAGAGTTAGAGTTCGGGAACACGTAAATCCCCTATCGATGAGATATCAAACATCCGCCAGTCCCCCAGATTGGACGAAAATATATAGCGACTTAAATTTGCCACTGCATTTAGATATCGGCTGCGCCAGAGGCAGGTTTTTGTGGCATATGGCGCAAGCACAAGCTGATTGGAATTTTCTCGGATTAGAAATTCGGGAACCTCTGGTAGACGAGGCAAATCTTTGGCGGGACGAAAAAGGCTTGACAAATCTGCACTATTTGTTTTGTAATGCGAATAGTTCTCTCAAGCCTATTTTAGAAACACTTCCCGCTGGTACTTTGCAGCGAGTTAGCATTCAATTTCCCGATCCGTGGTTCAAGAAAAAGCACCACAAGCGGCGGGTGGTACAGCAGGAATTAGTCGGCGAGTTGGCGACTTATCTGGCTGTTGGCGGCGAAGTGTTTATTCAATCGGATATTGAGGAAGTAGAAGTCGAAATGTGCGATCGCTTTTCATCTCATCCTAGCTTTAAACGCACAAATAACGGTGAATGGTTAGCAGAAAATCCCATGCCTGTAGCCACTGAAAGAGAAATTGCTACTCTCAAACGCGGGGAACCAGTTTATCGCGCAGTGTTTCAAACATAAAACGTATTGTTTCACCAATAAAGCCCGCCGAATTAATTGCGATGTTTCACAAATAAAGCCCGCCGAATAGAATTCGGGGCTACACAAACAATGTCCGCGGAGGTGGACTGAAGATAAGAGTATCAATAAAAGCTGATTTGGTGTTTGAGATCGTATCAAATTCATTAAAAATTACATTAAACCTCTTGCAAAAATCCTTTTAACCAAATTTTGGGACGGGCTAGAAGCCCATCCCACAAGAAAAAAGATTGTTGTGGGATGGCTTTGAGCATCGTCCTAACTATTTTTGCAAGAGGTCTATTTTATACTATTTCTTTAAATTGGCATTTATCTCTTTTATTGAGTCCGTGGAGGCGGACATTGTTTGTATAGGCGCGAATTCTATTCGCCCGGATTATTCTGTTTATTTTAACCCGGAATTTGGGGAGGTTCGGGGTTTGTTGGTTTCGACTTGTTTGTCGATCGCACTTCTGTAACTATCCACCACATGATTCGGCATCACATCCCCATTAGGCGCCAAAAAAGCCCACTCCTCACCCACGTGCACATATTCAGTCTTAAAGAACACCGTAAAAGGCACCAGCGTAATAGCATCCGCCAAATTTACCACTCGATAGCTGTTCGGTACAACTCGATTGTGCTCCCTCGCAAACACCGGATCGCCCACCCTCGGACTGCCATAAGTATACAACTGCACCTGCTTTTTCAACCGAGGAACATTCACCGCAATGTCGATCGCAGCCAAAGTCGCGATCGCAGCACCCAAACTGTGGCCCGATAGATAGCAAGGAACCGACGGATTCAGCTTTTTGGCAATGTCCAGCGTTTGAGTGGCAATATTGCTGTAGATGGTTGAAAAACCGGGATGAATTGTACCGTAGGACTTACTGAAAACCTTACTTTCTTTTGTAGCGTAGGCAGGTAATTTTTGCTGGAATATACTTGGTCATACACTAACTCTAAATATCAATATAGCGGTTCTCAAAAAAGTCAGGTACGTTGTTGGGCTTTAGCCCTCTTATGTGTATAATATAGTAACCGAAGTCGCATGAAAAAATTCATTTATAGTCATACCTCATCTTTCGCTCGAAAGGCTATATCAAAAAACGGGTTTTTTACCTAATCTGCTGGCTGCAATCTAATGATTTTAATAAAAAACCCAGTTTCTCACCTCGTCCTTAATTGCTACTTTCCCACTGTCAACAAAGGTTTCCCTCATAATTGAGGTTCAATTCCAGCCGATCGCAATTGAGCGCGCAATTGCTCTAATTCTTCTTGAGCGCGATCGGCCCTTTGCCGTTCTTGTTCAGCCCTTTGCCGTTCTTGTTCAGCCCTTTGCCGTTCTTGTTCAGCCCTTTGCCGTTCTTGTTCCGCCCTTTGCCGTTCTTCCTCAACTCTTTCAAAGCCAGTTAACAGCAAATTCCCTTCACTATCCCACCAGCGCAGCCAAGGTAACTCAACATTTTGATACCTTCCCTGCCAAATTCCCAATTCCACTCCTAACGGTGGAATTGGATAATGACCGCGATCGTTTGCCGGAAGTAAATGATAGCTACGGCCTACTAAATGGTAAACTTCGACACTCGCCTTAGTCACCTCATAAATCCCGTAAAATTCCGGACGGATGACATTTTCGTAAATCCAGAATTTGCCAGGTTTAGTTTCCTGTTGACCAGTTCGCAACAAAGGCGTTCTATCTCGTTCTTCTGCACCATTTCCCGACACAAATTCTAACACAATTAATGGTGCTAAAAACTCTTGCCACATCACATAAGAACGACGCACTTGACCGTCAAATGTTGGCGGGACATTTGGCACGTAAAACCAATCAGGTGCTTCCGCACCACGCTCTAGTGGCTCAGTCAATCGCCAATAAATCCCGCTATCTTGACCGATACAGTAATCAGCATCTGGATGAATGCTTTGGAGGATCGGAGTAATAGAATCAGTTAACAGAATGCTTTGGGGATGTTCTTGAAAGTTTTTCACAAAAGTGCCGTCGGATTCTGGTAGCTGAGTGTGATCCGGCCAACCTGCGGGGTTGTTTTCTACATCTAGGGAGAATTTCATGGTTTTATTTTGGTGACAGGTATTAATGAATAAAGTCTTTAATTTTTTCCTGAAACTCCTCTTGACTTATATTACCATTTATCAAGTCATCAGTGAGAGATTTAATCGGATTTTCTGTTACTTGAGCTGGAAAGGCGATCGCCCCAATATTCGCCTCAAACAAAGCCGCCCCTTCCGGTTGAGAACTATCGAAAACTTCCTTGAGTTCCGCTGCATTCATTTGGCGGCCGCTAGCATAATAAAGGTGAGTCGCCTTTCCCACCCTCCAAGTCAGTGCAAACAGCGACGAAGCCACCGCAAAACCGCCCACAAACGGCACAAACAAACCCAAACCATACATCGATATCCAAGCCATAAACGCTACCCAAAAAGAACCAAAACCCCCGAACAGATTGCCTCCGATCGCCAGCGCATCTTGACCTTTTGGATAGCCCCATTTTGCCCCAATATCCCGCATCATTTTTAATAGCAACACGCTCGCCACCAGTAGCGTCACCGTCATACTTCCCGGCAGCGGGTTGAGTCCCAAAATAGCAGATCCAATGGCATAATCTATAATCAAGTCGCGGATTTATTTGTTGATTTCGACAAGGTTTGGTGCGCGGGCGATCGCTTCCATTTCCTCTGAGGTTTTTGGAGAGTTTTTAGACATAAGATTTCGTCTTTATGAAAATCTATAAAAACTCTTGTGGGGCAGGCAAGATGCCTGCCCTATACAGGCTTTTATGGAGAGATATATTCTAATCTAAACCCAAGACGGCAGCCACATCCTAATTTTCCATTCCATTTGTGACAAAGGCAATCCCAAATAGAGAGGCATCCAGAAAATAAAAGCACCCAAAACCATAAAAATTATTGTTACCCCCATCCCTCGGAGGCGGGTTTGTGGGCTGTGCAGCCACCTGTCAGTCCACCAAGCAAGTGCTAAAGCTGCAAACACAGAACAGCCCATATAATGATACAAAAATACGCAGCGAGTCACCTTCACCCAAGGCAGCAAATTAGCCACCCAATTAACTATTAAATACAGCGCCATCCACATTTCAGTAGTCGGCGGAAACAAAATCGGCCGCTGCTGTTCGATCGCCTCAACAGAAGCCACCCGGCGCGTTTCCCTCCACACTAAAACCCGGTGAACCAAAACTCCTATTACTAGCAGTAAAGCTAAAGTTGACAGCCACCAAAGCAAAGGATTTCCCATCGCGTGAACATCAAGAATTACCGGGTTTACACCGCTGGGTAAAGGCGGCAAAACTGGATCTGATGGTGCGTTGCTGCTAATACTTTTGTAGAAGTAGACTATCGGGCGCAGCATCAAAGGCCAACTGTACCACGCCGAACAGTAAGGATGCACGTCAGGCCCGCTTTTAATCCGCTGGTGATAAGTCAAAATTTCCGTTTGCATCTGCCAAAAGTTGGGAGTTGGATTGAGATGCAGGTGAGGAATCCAGGAGATGCTGTAAACTAAAACAGGAATCACAGCTAGACTCAAAATTACTTCTAAGAATTTGAGTTGAGTCAGTCTTTGTACGGGACTTTCGGGCGGCAGGAGAGCAGGATTTACCTCGGCACTCTGTTCTTCATCTCCTCGGTTTCCTTGGATTAAACGCACTACCCAAGCGCAGATTAAAATTAGATACGTACCGAATAGAAACCACAGCCCATTCCATTTGATAGCAGCAGAAGCACCGAAACCTATTCCTGCTAGCACCAGCCAAAGCCACCGCTTTTTGCCTTCTGATTCTACGGATTTTAAAATAAATAGTTGTCCTAAGATTCCGAACAAAACTAGATAAATGTTGTTGAGCGCGTAGCGAGATTCAACTAAAAATAAACCGTCGCAGGCGATAAAGAAAGCAGCCAGAAAAGCAAAGGTGTGGCGGCGCACTAGCTGATAAGCCAGGGCTCCGACAACTAGGGGAATAAAGGAGCCTGTGAGAGCATTTAGCCAGCGGTAATCCCAAGGGGAAAGCAGGGAACCCGCCAGCGGGTTGACGGCTGTTTTGCCGAAGGGGAGGTGAGTGCCGATCGCAATGCCGATCGCAATTATGTACTGACTCAGCGGCGGGTGAGCGTTGAAAAAAGGTGTTTTAGTGAGATAATCGTTGGCAAACTTCGCGTAATAAACCTCGTCAAATACGAAAGCGTTAAATCGCTCCAGTTCCCAAAAGCGCAGAATCCAAGAAAATAGGAACACACCGAGCATTCCTAGACCAAAAACAAGAGTGGATCTGTTGAATTGTTTTTTGTTGAGTTGCATAAAATAACCGAAAATAGTAGATGCTAGATTTGGGGGCGATCGCTAATTTTAAAATAATCAGTTGAAAAGAGCGTAAAAATTACTATTATGACTTTTAACCTTCGCTGCTACAAACCCGATGCAGGCAATAATGCTTGTCACGTGGGGCGATCGGCGGTAGCGACTATTGTTTCACAATATGCTGCCTATGTAATTGGCACCCAGGCAGGAAAAACGCATATGACAATGTGCGATCGACTATGATACCGGTTAACAAGGTCTTGTTTAAGGCGGGTGTTTATGAATCTCAGGCTGTGGGTTTGGGGGATAGCTGTAGGTGCAAGTATCCTCCTAGGAGTTCCAGCGGTGGCGGCACCCAGTGCGATGCAAATTAGTCAAGGGGTATCGCAGCAGGGAGGGGGAAACACTGCTGCTGCGGCTGAAAAATCCTTGAAAGAAGGGCTCCAACTGTACCAGCAAGGGACGGCGGAATCTTTAAAAGGTGCGATCGCCAAGTTTGAAGAAGCATTAAAACTGTATCGAGAAGCGGGCGATCGCGGTGGAGAAGCTGTCACCCTCAACAACATCGGCAAAGTCTACTCAGATTTGGGAGAGAAACAGAAAGCGCTAGAGTATTACAGCCAGTCCCTTCCGCTGAGTCGGGCCGTAGGCGATCGCTCTCTAGAAGCTACGACCCTCAACAACATTGGCTTAGTCTACGATGATTTGGGAGAAAAACAAAAAGCACTAGAATATTTAAGCCAGTCCCTTCCCCTGAGTCGGGCAGTAGGCGATCGCGGTGGGGAAGCTACCACCCTCAACAACATCGGCGGTGTCTACTCAGATTTGGGAGAGAAGCAGAAAGCCCTAGAGTATTTGAGCCAGTCCCTTCCGCTGAGACGGGCAGTGGGCGATCGCAGTGGGGAAGCTGTCAGCCTTTACAACATCGCTTTTGCCAAACGCGATCGAGGCAATCTCACTGAAGCCCTCACTAATATTGAAACCTCCCTCAAAATTATTGAAAGCCTCCGCACCAAAGTTGCTGGCCCAGAACTCCGCACCTCATACTTTGCCACCGTACAAAACTATTACCAGTTCTACATTGACCTGTTAATGCAACTGCACAAAACCCAACCCAAATCTGGTTATGATACCAAAGCCTTTGAAGCCAGCGAACGTTCCCGCGCCCGCAGCCTCCTCGAACTTTTGCAAGAAGCAAACGCCGATATTCGTCAAGGTGTCGCCCCAGAATTATTGCAGCGAGAACGCAGTTTACAACAGCAACTCGATGCCCTTGAAAAACGACGAATCGAAGTTCTAAATCGCCCCAACCACACTCCCGCCCAAGAAGCAGAATTAGAACAACAGCGGCAAACTTTAATCACACAATATCAGGACATTCAAACCCAAATCCGCACCACCAGCCCCCGGTACGCCGCCCTCACCCAACCGCAACCCCTAACTCTTTCACAGATTCAACAACAAATCCTCGACGAGAATACAATTTTACTCCAGTATTCTTTAGGAAAAGACCGCAGCTATCTCTGGGCTGTGACGAAAACCAGCATTACCAGTTATGAATTACCAAAAGCTGCCGAAATCGAGACAACTGCCAAAAACTTTCGTGCTGCTGTCACTGATCCGCGCTACCGAGACATCCCCAATCGAGTCGCTGAAGCTAGCAACGCCCTCAGTCAAATTATTTTACAGCCCGTTGCTGCCCAACTCGGTCAAAAACGCCTGCTGATTGTTGGCGATGGTGTTTTGAATTATCTTCCCTTTGCCGCCCTTTCGCTCCCCGGAAAATCCGGTGAAAATGGGAATCCGCCTTTAATAGTAAACCATGAAATTGTGCTGTTGCCTTCCGCTTCCACCTTGGGAATCTTAAGACAAAACTATAGCGACAGACAAGCCCCTACTCGCACTTTAGCAATTCTCGCCGATCCAGTTTTTAGCGGTAACGACGAACGAATTAAAAATTCTTCTTCTGCCACCACTGAGCAAGCGGTAGAATCAGCAAATCCCGGTTTGAGTCGCTCCCGAGGCAACAATAACGTACAGTTTGACCGTTTAAAATTCACTCGCCAAGAAGCTCAAATCATTCAAGCCTTAGTTCCTGCCAATTCTCGCACCGAATCTTTGGATTTTGCAGCCAGTCGCGCCACAGCCACCAGCCCGAATTTAAGCCAATATAAAATCATTCATTTTGCCACCCACGGTTTCGCGAATAGCACTAACCCGGAATTATCAGGAATCCTCATGTCCTTAGTAGACGAAAATGGCAAACCCTTAAACGGATTCCTGCGGCTTACGGATATTTTCAATCTCAAATTAGCAGCAGAATTAGTAGTTTTAAGTGCCTGTCAAACCGGATTGGGGCAGAACATTCAAGGCGAAGGCATGGTGGGATTGACGAGAGGATTTATGTATGCTGGGGCGAAGCGAGTGGTGGTGAGTTTGTGGAGTGTGGATGATGAAGGAACCTCGAAGTTAATGTCGAGTTTCTATCAGGGAATGCTGAAAAAAGGGTTAACGCCAGCAGCAGCTTTAAGGGCGGCGCAATTGGAAATGTTGCAGCAGAAACAGTGGCAGTCTCCCTATTATTGGGCTGCGTTTACGCTTCAGGGTGAATGGCGGTAAACAGTTGACAGTTGACAGTTGACAGTTGACAGCGGGGTTTTAAAACCCTGAATTTTGATAAAGTTGATGAAAAATCAGCATCAATTTAGTACGAAAAACCAGAGACGTAGGGTGCGTCGCCACTAATAATTCTCGCCCTCAACCAGGATGCCAGTGAGCGACGCACCCTACAATTTATAACCGGGATTAATAACGACGTAGAGTGCGTCGCCACGAATAATTCTCGCCCTCAACCAGGCTGCCAGTGAGCGACGCACCCTACAATTTATAACTGTCATCAAAGTTATCCAGTTGTGTGCATCTGCTTTGTAGTCTACAAAAGAGTTGCGTCTTCCCGATCGCATATTACCAGAAAGAATTGGTTGAAAGCCGGAACCCCTTGAGGGAGAAATTAAAATCAGACTATTCATTACTCCAATCCTCTTCCTTCTAGGTAGAGGTGGCTCTCAAACTGTCAACTGTCAACTGTCAACTGTCAACTGTTGAATCACCCTTCATCTCAAAATTAACTCCTTGGTAAAGTTCGCTCAATTGAATTTGAAATTCGATCGCACTTAATGTCATAACTTCATCAGCCGTTGTATATTCTGTTAATACCCATTTATTTTCTGAATTTTTAGCAAATTGTTCGATATAACATTTATATTGGTCGATCGTAATATATTCTCGAAGACTGGGGATCGATCGATAATACTGAAATTTATCGCCTCGATCGTAATTTTTGGTTGAATTTGACAAAACCTCAACAACCAGCACCGGATTAGTTACCGTAGTCGTACCGCTGCCCTCATAAGCAGGCTCTCCAGAAATCACCATGACATCGGGATAAGTGTAAAGGCGATATTGCGATATCCACAAACGCACGTCACCCATATACACGCGATAGTTCGGCCTTCCCAAAGTCAATTTAAAGCGGGCATAAAAATTACCTGCGATTTCATTGTGATTCGTTGTTCCACCTGTCATTGGCACTATTTCTCCATCACGGTATTCACTTTTAAACTCCGCAGCTTCTTCTAATTGCAGATATTCTTCGGGAGTGCAGTAGCGTTTTTCTGTTTGTACAACCATAATATCCTCAGAGCGACGCGCATCAAAATGAGACTAACATTATACCAAAAAAAAGCGGCTCTGCCATCGCAGAACCGCCGTAACAGAGGATCGGAAATCAAAACTTAACGGACTGCACCCTCAACAGAAGGCGACTCGATTGTCTTCATGAAGTACAGTTTCACCAACTGCCAACCGTTGGACAAATACAGAGGCAATTTTTGGAACAATTGCAAAACTTTCGGAGTTTTAGACTCAACAATCGCGGTTAATTGCTGATTGTTTTTGAGGCAAACATCCAACCGTTCATAAAATTCTGGATTGTTTACGTCGAGCATGACGGGGAAAACGCGGCCTGCTGTTTCGTTGGTTTTTTTGATCACTTCAATGTCGTATTCGCGAGCATCGAGTCCGAGCGATCGATAAAAACCACCGCGCTGGATATCATTGAGATACATTGTCGCAAATACCGACAGCAAGAAGAAACGGCACCACAGCTTAGCGCGCCAATCATTCAACATCTGAGGCTGAGCTCTCATCACCGCATCGAAGAAATCTCCGTGGCGGTTTTCATCCTGACACCAATTTTCAAAGAATCGGAAAATCGGATAAATCTGATCTTCAGGATGCGCTTTCAAGTGCTGATAAATCGTGATGTAGCGCCAATAACCGATTTTTTCGGATAAGTAAGTGGCGTAGAAAATAAACTTCGGCTTGAAGAAGGTGTAACTACGGCTCTTTGTCAAGAAACCCAAATCTAGGGACAAACCAAAATCCGACAGCGCTTTATTCAGGAATCCGGCGTGCCGCGCTTCATCGCGGGACATCAGCAAGAAACCTTCGGCGAGTACCGGATTTTTGTCCTTGAGTTTGCGTGCCAATTCTTTGTAGAGCAAGAAGCCGGAAAACTCAGCGGTGCAAGAGCGTTCGAGGAATTCAATAAACAACTTCCGCTTTTCGCCGTCGATGTGTTCCCAAGATTGATCGAACTCGGCATCGCGCACGAAGTGGGTTTTGTTGTAGTCAACGCGGAACTCTTTGATAATTGCTTCGAGTTCGGCTTCGTTTACCGAGATGTCCATTTTGGCCATCTCGTCAAAGTCTGTTGTGTAAAATCTCGGTGTGAGAATAGTTTCTTTGGCTGGGGTTTTCGCTTCTTGCTGCTGGGCAAAAGCGGGTTTTTTGAGCGAATCTACCATATGTTTATTGGATTTTTTGCTTATAATTGCTCGCTTGTTTGAGGTTTCGGGTACTGCGGGCGATCGCCCTTGTATCTCCGACCAGCGCTGTGCGGCGCACTTTGGCGCTCTCTGTGGAATTCAGGTCAAAGCTGCTGAAATTTCCACGCCCTCCAGTTTACCAAGCTCTCGACCCGGAAAGATGTTGCTGGCGTTAAGAATTGCTACGCACAATTACTTATGGGCTTTGAAACAGAAGGGATTCGGGAACAAAATTCTGCCTGTTGTCAATTTATAGGATACAGCATAAATAAATTCCCGTGTCAAGCTTTTGAAACACCCGATCGCCAACCACAAAATATATATTGAGGGAGCGCAATAGTTAAATAACCAGGCAGGACGGGCATAAAATGAGCAATTTAGGTGTTAGTTACCTTTTATGGGCAGCTTGTTTTTTCGGCCCATTCGGACTCCACCGCCTCTACAACGGCAAGATTGGCACGGGTTTGCTGTGGCTGTGTACCTTTGGGTTATTTGGGTTCGGGCAATTGTTTGACTTGCTACTTCTGCCGCAGATGGTGGACGAGCACAATGCCACTATCAGGGGCAAACTCGGGGTATCTCCCCAAGGTATACCGCTATCTTCCACCAGTGGGGCGATCGCCTCGACATACCAGAAGCCAACCCCGGAACAGTTAGGGATTAAACTCCTCAAGGCAGCTTATACCAAAAACGCCAGATTATCTGTCACTCAAGGGGTGATGGCAACCGGCGCTACTTTTGCCGAAGTGGAAGAGGCTTTCACGGCAATGCTCAAAACCGGTTATGTCAGCATCGAGAACGACCCAGTTAGTGGCGTCGTGATGTACTATTTTCACGAGCTTTAAGGAATGAGAATTAAATAACTTACAATTTTAATGATTGTGGGATGGGCGTCCCGCCCGTCCCTTATAGACGGGCGGGACGCCCATCCCACTTTTAAGAGTCTAAGTTATTAAATTTTCGTTCCTAAGCTGGAGTGGGTGCGTCAGTTGGGGGATTTGGCGTGTTGTTGGAGAAGCTAATCGCTGACGCACCCTACTACTTGTCACAGAGAAATGTAGGGTGCGTCAGTTGGCGGATTTTATGTGTTATTCGACAAGCTAGTCGCTGACGCACCCTACTACTGGATATTGCTTGTTGTGGTTTGTCGAGCCAGCGAGGCAAAATCGGCTAGAATGTTTGTTTGTCTATACAACCAGAAAGTATTTAGCGTCATGGCAGTCCCTAAGAAGAAAACCTCCAAATCCAAGAAGAATATGCGTAAAGCCACATGGAAGCGCAAAGCTGTAGTGGCAGCTCAGAAAGCTTTGTCTCTCGGCAAATCTGTTCTGACTGGGCGTTCCAACAGCTTCGTGTATCCCGGCAATGAAGAAGAGGAGGAAGAGTAAAGCGATTAAAAATTAAAAATTGGCATTTCTGATATTTTGCACCATTCTCGGTTAACAGGCTTTGCTGGCTGTTGGGCAACACATATATTTTCTTGTGGGTGGCCACTTCTGGCCGCCCTAAAGGAAACCTTGAGAATGGTGCCAGATATGAGTTAATCGTTCTTTGCCATCGGTAAAATGATCGTGGCATCGCCAAAAGAATAAAATCGGTACTGATTCTCGATCGCCTCTCGGTACAAATCCAACAGCCGAGGCCTTCCAATCATCGCGCTTACCATCATCATCAAAGTAGAGCGCGGCAAATGAAAATTGGTAATTATCCCGTCTACAACCCTCCACTTGTAACCCGGATAAATAAACAAATTTGTCTGGCCGCAAAAAGGCTGCAACGAAAAATCTTCGCTCGCCGCCGCAGCTCCCTCTAAAGCTCTCACTGCTGTCGTACCCACAGCAAAGATCCGCCCGCCTCGGGCTTGAGTTTCGCGGATTTTCTCGACAGTGGAGGCCGATACTTCCACCCATTCGCCGTGCATTTTGTGAGTCGTCACGTCTGCAACCTCCACCGGGCGAAACGTTCCTACTCCCACATGGAGGGTGACAAAAGTTTTTTCGATTCCCCGCTCTTCCAAGCGGCTGAACAATTCTTCGGTGAAGTGCAACCCTGCTGTCGGAGCCGCCACCGCCCCTGGCTTTTCGGCATAAACAGTCTGGTACTGTTCCGCTGCTGCTTGGGAATTTTCGATGTAGGGGGGAAGAGGTACGTGGCCGTATTCGTCCAAAAACTTCGCCAGAGTCGCATCTCTAGGGATGTCAAACTCTAACAGCCGTCCCCCAGTTTGCTCGTCCCTCTCTATAACTGTCGCAGTCAATCGCCGATCGACTCCCACAGCCTGGGGAAGGCAACAGCAAGGCCCTTCCGCAGAGTCATCACAGGAGGCGGGCTCAAACTCAATTTTGGCTCCCAACTTTAAGCGTTTCCCCGGTTTAACCAAAGCCAGCCAGCAGTTGTGCTGGCGTTCTTCCATCAACAATATCTCCACAGCCGGGCCGTTAGGTTTGTGCCCGTAGAGCCTCGCTGGCAGAACACGGGTGTTGTTCAGTATCAGCAAGTCTCCGGGTTCGAGCAAATCCGGCAAATCGTGGAAAATCCGGTGTTGGTGGCTGCTGGGAGAATCTACCACCAGCAACCGAGAACTGTCCCTCGGCACTACCGGATTTTGGGCAATGCACGAGGGCGGAAGTTCGTAGTCATAAGCGTCCAAAGACCAGTCAATCTCTGTCATCGGGTGAATTCCTGTCAAAAATCTGTCAACTCGGTAACAAATTGGGTAAAAACCCCCATCCCAAGTCGGGTGCTTTTCCCCTTGTGGTGGCGGGTATAGCCCGCGACGATAGAGGTGTAGCATCAGCTTTGCTCGAAGGATAGTTATGGAATACCTCTACTACATCGCTAATACTAGCCTCACTCTGAGAGTCGTGGATTACCTACGCACGGCTAGTCATCTTCCTTTGCAATTTATCACTGTTATTCACCAAATTGACGGCTGGGTCGTGAAGGTGAAAATGAGCCAATATTTGACTCCAGAAATGCACGGGGATTTTCGGGCTTTTATGAACGAAGTCGGGATTCCTTACGATCCTGAAATTCGCTTGCAAATGGCACTGTGGAGCTTGGAAACGGGACAGTCGCCGCTGAGCGTGATGCGCCGCTACCAGGTGGCCGTGGTTTGTCACGGAAGCCCAGACCGCAAAGAAATTGAAGCGTTTCGCCAGCAGTTTGTCAAGGGTCTGGGATATTGCCCGGAAACTTTGGCCTAGACTGGGAAGCAGATAAATTGCCTGCGATCGCAGAGTCCGAGCGGGAGAAGGCAAGAGGGGCAGAGGAGTTAACGCTTTTTCCATGTCCGTTAAAGATGAAGAAACCAATGGGCCACAGTCAAGGCAAGTTAACAATTAAAAATTACCAAGCGGTATTACTTTTTAATTTTAGCCTGTAATTTTTAATTTGACATTTCTAATCACTAAAAGCCGATCGAATGTATTCTTGCAGGGTAAGCCGGTAGTTTCCGGCAAGGGCGGATTGAGAGTTCGCTGTCGTTGGTGGTAATATTTGCTTGGTCTTTTGCCGCGAAGGCTCGCACCTGACTAAGGCGACATCGAACCGACAAGAATTATTTGCTAAATCTGGACGAGTGCTTAAAAATATTTCGGCGGTTTGCCAAAGTTTGGCTTGTTTTGCTGCACTAACAGCCAAGATTCCCCCAGCATCCCAATTTCCACGACGGCGAGTTTTCACCTCTACAAAGGCTAATGTTGGGAATTGGCGATCGGAAATACCTCGGTTTTTTTCGCTTGATTCATCTCTTCCGAGGGCGATGATGTCAATCTCTCCCCAGCGACAGTGGTACTGACGGTGCAGGATTTCCCAACCTTGCTGCTGTAACCACTGGGCGACTAAGTTTTCTCCCAACGTGCCGATATCCCGAGAGTTTGTCGGTTGCGGAGAGTTGGAGGCGGCGGGAACCACCGAAGAGGAGCGCTTTCTGGTAGAATTCAATTCTGAACTGTCATTGCTGCCCATTAGCTTTAACTTATGAATTCTGGAATTCGCCAACATCGCAAAAATATTTATAATTTCTTGCTGAGTTTTGTTATTTTAGCAGTAATTGCCGCTGGGGCGATCGCCATCAATCCCGCACCTGCTTTCGCCTTGGATCGCGACAAAGAAATCCTAGTTGGCGCTGATTTTAGCGGACAAGTTTTGACTAACGACAGTTTTAATAAAGCTAATCTTCGCAACAGCAATTTTACCAATGCAGATTTAGGAGGCGTAAGTCTGTTTGGCGCCAATATGGAAGAGGCAAATTTTGAAGGCGCTAATTTAAGGGGTGCGACTTTGGATTTGGCTCGCATGATGAAAGCTAATTTAACTAATGCTATCCTTGAGGGTGCTTTTTGTTACAATACCAGACTGGAAGGAGCTGTGATTGACGGTGCTGATTTTACTGAGACTTTGCTGCGAGACGATATGATCGAAAAACTCTGTAAAGTTGCAAAAGGTACTAATCCGGTGACTGGTAGAGATACTCGCGAAACTCTGTTTTGTGATTATTAAAAGATATAGCGGTTCTCAGAAAGATGAGGTATGTTGTTGGGCTTCAGCCCTCTTGGTTTCAGTGGTTATATAACCTGTCAGTCATACCTCACCTTTTTGAGAAAGGCTATAAGACGGCGGTTGAAACCGCCGTGTCTTCTAAAATCTTATTAGCCCCAAGGTACAGAGGTTAAGTCGTAAAAATTAACTTGACGCAGCCTCTCTAATTCTTCTATCCATTCTTGTTCGGCGCACAGTTGTTGGTAATATTCTATAGCAGCATCGGTTTTTTTCCACATATCGAGGGCAATCCGGCGCCGCTTGATGCTGATGATTTGCTCGATACAGGCGATCGCCGATCGAATAACTAAAGGCGCGCGATACACATTTTTTTCCGAAAACTCGTTTAAATGAAATAAATGCGAGATTTGATTGAGTTGGGTCGGATATTCTATAAAGCTATCTTGTAATTTCAATATTAACTCAGAAGGCGCTGCTTGTAAATAGATGTTGTGCAGTATTTCTGCATTCAAAATCAGGTGCCACAAAAATCTGTGGTGAGACAAGCTAAACTGCACGTCTCTAGCTTCTATGGCTTCTCTGACTTCTTGACGGTATTCGGGACAGTGCAAGTAAATCTGCAATAATTGCGCTTCTGCTTCTTCTAACAGACTGCGGGCTGCTACTGAAAAGCCTGTTTTTGAACTTTTGCTGTCGCTGCTTGCACGCTGCTTTTTATATTGTTTGCTCGGCTTTAGTTTGTTTCTAATCAACAGTGGCATTGTCAATGCTTCGTCTTGATTCAGCCGCTTTTCCCAATCGCTGACTACTTGATTGAGCAAGTTTTCTGCTATCATTTTTGTGAGGCGAAAATCTCCTTTACTGAGGATTTCGGCACTTTTTTGCAGATAGTGTGATAACTGATTGTCGTCACTAATATTGGTTAATAATTTAATAATTTTTTTGGTGATTTGCTGGGAAGTATCCGCTTGCTTCAAATCTTGATTGACGAGCATTTGTTGGATTTGCCAATCGAGCCACAATGGGCAATTGTCTAGCAATTCTCGATATTGTTCTGGGGAGTAGGTTTTGAGGTATTCGTCGGCATCTTTGCCGTCGGGAATGTTGAGTACCCGCAGTTGTACTTCTCCTTGATAGGCGAGTTGTTCTATTTCTCCAATGGCTCGCTCTGCTGCTTTGGTTCCTGCTTTGTCGGCGTCGAAGTTGAGGATAATTTGTTTGGAGTCAGTATACCGCAATAACTGCCGCACTTGGTTTAAACTCAGGGCTGTGCCGAGTGATGCTACGGCGTTGGAGATGCCCGCTGCTTGAAGTGCGATCGCATCAAAGTACCCCTCTACGACGATCGCGCGATCGGCTTTGCTAATGGCTGTTTTGGCTGTATCTAAGCCATATAAAGTCTTGCCTTTGTCGAATAGTTCTGTTTCGGGAGAATTGAGATATTTCGGTTGTTCGTCGCCGAGAGCTCTGCCGCCGAAACCGATGACTCTACCTTGGGTATCGCGAATGGGAATCATGATGCGATTGCGGAAGCGATCGTAATAGCCACTTCCGCCTGATTTGCGCGGTACAATTAATCCTGCTTGCTCTACTAATTGCGCCGGATAGTTTTTTTGTTCTACTAAATAACTGTAAAGTGCTTCCCAACCTTGGGGTGCATAACCTAGTTGAAATTGTTGGATAGTTTCTTCGCTGAGCTTGCGTTCTGATTTGAGATATGCTAAGGGTTCTTCTCCTTGAGATTGCCGTAAAGCGTGTTCGTAAAATTTGGCGGTTAGTGCTGAGATTTCATAGAGTTGTTCCCGCAAAGAAATTTGGCGCTGCAATTCTTGTCGGTGTTCGGGTTCGACTGTTTTGATGGGAACTTGATAATTTTTAGCTAATTCTAATACGACTTCGCTGAAGGAGCGTTTTTCTAATTCCATGAGGAATTTAAAGGCATTGCCTCCTGCACCGCAGCCGAAACAATAGTACATTTGTTTGGCTTGGTTGACGGTGAAACTGGGAGATTTTTCGTCGTGGAATGGACACAAGCCGACGAATTCTTTGCCGCGTTTTTTTAAGATAACTCTACCGGAAATAACATCTACTATGTCGGCTCGTTGTTTGACTTCTTCGATTGTTTCTGGGTGCAGCCTAGGAACTTGCATAGGACTATGTTAGGTGAGTTAAAATTATGTTTGTTTTGATCGATCGCACAATTGGAGTTTTTCTGTACGTAGAAACCGGGTTTTTTACGAAAATACTTCTAGTCAGCCAGGATATTCGGTTTGAAAATCCGGTTTATTTGAGTTCGATGCGCTCGTGAAGTGTTGGCAAAGCAAGATACTCGCTTTATTGTAAGATATTGAGACTAACTTTAAGGAGCATGGGCAATAATGCGAATTTTAATGATGGGCGGTACTCGGTTTATTGGGGTTTATCTTACTAAGATTTTAGCAGCACAAGGGCATGAAGTGGTGTTGTTTAACCGGGGCAATAAGCCTGTGCCGGTTGCGGGGGTGAAACAGATTTTGGGCGATCGCACAAATGTTGCACAATTGCAAGAACAGTTATCGGCGGTTGAGTTTGACGCGGTTTTTGACAACAACGGTCGGGAATTGAGCGATACAAAGCCTTTAGCTGAGATATTTAAGGGGCGGGTGCAGCACTTTGTTTATATGAGTTCTGCGGGGGTTTATTTGAAATCCGACCAAATGCCTCATATCGAAGGAGACGCTACGGATCCGAAAAGCCGACATTTGGGTAAGTGCGACACGGAAAATTATTTGGCAGAGTCCGGTTTGCCTTGGACTTCGATCCGCCCGACTTACATCTACGGCCCTCAAAATTATAACGATTTGGAGGCTTGGTTTTTCGATCGCATTGCGCGCGATCGCCCGATTCCGATTCCTGGTAACGGGATGCACTTCACGCAGTTGGGGCACTGTCAGGATTTGGCGATGGCGATGGCGGGGGTTTTGGGTAACGAAAGGGCGATCGGGCAAATTTACAACGTTTCGGGCGATCGATTTGTCACCTTTGATGGTTTAGCGCGCGCCTGCATTCAAGCCGCAGGCAAATCACCCGATGCTATTAAGATTGTACACTACGATCCGAAACAATTTGACTTTGGCAAAAAGAAAGCTTTCCCCATGAGATTGCAGCACTTTTTCGCCTCAGTTAATAAAGCTGTCACCGAACTTAACTGGAAACCGGAGTTTGACTTAGTTTCGGGATTGAAAGATTCATTTCAGAATGATTATGTAGTTTCGGGAAGAGACAAAGCTGAGATAGATTTTTCCGTTGACGATCAGATTTTGAAAGCCATTTAAACTAAAATTAGACTGAGGCACTTGCGACTTCAGAAACCCGGTTTATTCGTAGATTTATCCTGATTGTTGGCAAAAATCGTAGAAACCGGGTTTCTAGCCCATGCGTCTAAACCATGTTAAATCAAAGTAAAGTGCACAGCCTGCACTCTAACTATCTGAGGTGAAAAGAATAATATGAGATTCATCAATCCCAAAATAGACTTTGCCTTCAAGAGAATATTTGGCTCGAATCAAAATACAGATATTCTGATTAGTTTCTTAAATGCCCTGCTTTATGACGGGGAAGCCATCGTTGAAAGTTTAGAAATCATCGATCCTTCTTTAGTCCCTCCGATAGTCGGACTTAAAAACAGCTACTTAGATGTCAAAGCCAGACTAAACGACGGCACATTTGTAATTATCGAAATGCAAGTTTTGAACGTGCAGGCATTTAGCAAGCGAGTTTTGTACAATGCTGCCAAAACTTATGCACTGCAACTAACAATGGGAGAACTTTACCGACAATTGCGGCCCGTGATTGCTTTGACTATCACAGATTTTAAAATGTTTGATGATTCTCAAGATGTGATTTCGCATTTTATTTTCAAAGAAAGAACTCGCCTGTCTGATTATCCCGATAATCAGATGGAGTTAGTATTCGTAGAGTTGCCAAAATTCCAGAAAGAATTGGAGGAATTAAAAACAATCGCCGACAAGTGGATTTACTTTATTAAAACTACTGGAAGTTTGAATGAAGTACCTCAAGCAATGGCTACAGTTCCGCAAATTCAGAGAGCTTTTGAAATTGCGAATCAAGTTAGTTTGACACGAGAGGAATTTGATATGTTGCAAGAGCAAGAGTTTTTGATTCAAGATCAGGAGGGTTCTGTGGCTCTAAGCAGGGAAGAAGGCAGGGAAGAAGGCAAGAAACAAGGACAAATAGAGTTAACTATGCGTTTGCTGAATCGCCGTTTAGGTCAACTAAACCCGGATGTTCAAACCCAGATCGGCGAATTGTCGATCGACAAATTGGATGATTTAACAGAAGCCCTGTTAGATTTCTCCAACGCGGAAGATTTGACTGCTTGGTTGGAGGTTAATTCTCAATAAACTAACCACTCTTTTTTGAAGTAAAACTGTCAGAGCAAAGATGATTCGCTGACTATTTTACCACTTGTCAGCAGAATCTACTGGTATTTTCATAGACTTTCTGCTGTAAAGCCGATCGCAAATTAGTTAAACTGAATCAGATACAAAACCTCTCCCCAAACCCCTGTTTTACTCCGAAAGGGGAGAAAAACTCGGAAATATCAGGTAAATTTCATGCTTGGAATCACACTCGGCACTCGCTACAGCATTATCCGTCACTTGGGAGGCGGCGGATTTGCTCAAACTTATTTAGCTGAAGATAAGCAGCTACCAGGTAATCACCTGTGCGTCGTCAAGCAGCTTAAACCTCAAGCAACCGATCCCGAAACTTTACAGATAGCAAGACGTTTGTTTGATACGGAAGCACAAGTCTTATATAAGTTGGGAAATCACGATCGCATTCCGCAACTTTTTGCTTACTTTGAAGAAAATCAAGAGTTTTATCTCGTTCAAGAATTTATCGAAGGCCACGATTTAAGTCAAGAAATTACACCCCCCCAACCCCCCCCTTACCAAGGGGGGGGTTCTTCAGGAAATCCGGGCGGAATGAAAGAAGATGAAGTGATTGCAATTTTGCAGGAACTTCTGGAGATTTTAGATTTTGTACACCAGCAAAACGTGATTCACCGGGATGTCAATCCGCGCAATATCCTGCGCCGAGATCGAGATGGTAAGTTAGTGTTAATTGACTTCGGCGCAGTCAAGGAAATTACTACTCAAATTACTAATTCTCAGCCCAAGAATAGCTTGAGTGTGAGCATCGGAACTCCCGGTTATATGCCCAGCGAACAAGCTCACGGTAATCCGAAACTCAGCAGCGATATTTATGCCGCAGGTGCGATCGCAATTCAGTTTCTCACGGGCATCAATCCCCACCAAATGCCAAAAAATCATGATACAGAGGAAATTATTTGGCAAGATAAAGTATCGGTTAGTCCTGAATTTGCCAAGATTTTAGATCGGATGGTAAAGTACGATTTTCGGCAGCGTTATGCGAGTGCTGGCGAAACTCTGCAAGCTATTAAAGAGTTGCAAAATTCTTTCAGCGGTACTGTTCCGATATTACCTCCGGTTGTTGCTGCAAAAAAGCTGCCTCAACCGCGACAAAAACTATATTTTAAAATTGGCGCAATCGCCAGTTTTATTGGTATCACTATTCTAGCATCAATTTATGGTGTCAATACTTTTAATTCTGCAAATGCAACTGACTTGCACAATCGAGGGATTACTCTTTACAATTTAAGCAAGTTTGAAGAAGCTCTAGCAGCTTACGAACGAGCCATAACTCTCCGCCCGGATTATGCGGAAGTTTGGCAGGAAAAAGCTAAAACTTTATATGAGTTGAAAAAATACAAGGAATCACAGTCAGCCTACGATAAAGCTATAGAATTAAAGCCGGAGTATTTGGAGGCTTGGACGGGACGCGGTTATGCTTTGGATAAGTTAGAACAGTCAAAGGAGGCGATCGCATCTTTTGACAATGCTTTGAAAATCCAGCCGGATTATCCCGCAGCCTGGGAAGGTAGAGGCGATGCTTTGTTAGACTCGCAGCGCTACGAAGAGGCGATCGCATCCTACGAAAAAGCCGTACATTTTCAGCCAAATTTGTACCTTGCGTGGTACAATCGCGGCCAAGCTCACCAAAATTTGAAACAGTACGATCGCGCTGTTGAATCCTATCAAAAAGCCGTTGAAATCAAATTCGACAATTCTGATGCTTGGTACAATTTAGGCAATGTTTTCCTAGAATTGAACAAAAACCAAGAAGCTTTTGAAGCTTATGAAAAAGCGGTGCGGTTTCAGCCTAATTTTTATCAAGCTTGGTATAGTAAAGGCATAGCTTTGCTGAAAATGCGCCGACATGAAGAAGCGGTAGAAGCTTACGAAAAAGCTGTTAAATTAAAACCGGATTATCATCAAGCATGGTATAATTTAGGTTGGTCTTACCACGAATTACGCAAGTACGAATCAGCTATTGAGTGTTACAGTAAAGCCTTGGATTTAAATCCGAAAGAATCTCAAGGCTGGTACAATAGAGGTAATGCTCAGTACAATTTGAAGCGGTACGAAGATGCGATCGCCTCTTACAACGAAGCTGTCTATGTCAAACCGGACTATTCGGAAGCCTGGTACAGCCGCGGTAACGCCCTTGTAGCGGTGAAAAGATTCGGAGATGCGATCGGCTCTTACGACAAAGCAATTCGCTACAAGCCGGATTATGGAGCGGCTGTGGAGGCAAAAAAACGGGCCGAAAGTCAGCCCGGAATCAGCCAGCCACCGCCTAAACAACAATAATTGTTAATTAGGAAAACCGGGCGAATGGAATTCGCGTCTATACAAACAAAACCAGCCTGCGCGGGTTGAAGATAACCGGGCGAATGCAATTCGCGTCTATACAAACAAAACCAGCCTGCGCGGGTTGAAGAAACCGGGCGAATGGAATTCGCGTCTACACAAACAAAACCAGCCTGCGCGGGTTGAAGATAACCGGGCGAATGGAATTCGCGTCTATACAAACAAAACCCGCCTGCGCGGCCGCCTGCGCGGGTTGAAGATAACCGGGCGAATGGAATTCCCGTCTATACAAACAAAACCCGCCTGCGCGGGTTAAAAAAAACCGGGCGAATGGAATTCGCGTCTATACAAACAAAACCCGCCTGCGCGGGTTAAAAAAAACCGGGCGAATGGAATTCGCGTCTATACAAACAAAACCCGCCTGCGCGGGTTGAAGAATTGACCGTTAAAATTACGCGATCTTCTTCAGTCCGCGGAGGCGGACATCGTTTGTATAGGCGCGAATTCCATTCGCCGTCTGCATCTCGGACATCGTTTGTATAGGCGCGAATTCCATTCGCCGTCTGCATCTCGAACATCGTTTAAATAAATACGGTTTTAACCGCCGTATTATTTACTTTTACCTAACAGCAGGACTAATTACCGTAACACGGCGGCTGTCTACCAACATCGGCCAAAAACCGCGATCGCTCAATGCTTTTACCGCCGCAGTAGCAGCGTTTTGATCCGTTGTATAAGCAACGAATAAAAAGGGACGTTGGCCGTAGGAAGCTAAGCCTACTTGCGTACCCAATGCTTGCTTGACTTGGCCGGCTAATTCCGGTTGATTGAAGTAATCTACTAACACGGCGTAACCGGGGCCGAGGGCTTGGGGATTGAACCCACTATTCCCAGTCTGGGGATTGGCGATTGGTTCTGAACCTGGTGCTGGCTGGGGGTTGTAGACTGGCAGGTTTTGGGGAAGTGCTGCTGCGGGCGATCGAACTACGTAAGCTTGCAATCCGACAACATCTTTGATGTATTTAACCCAATCGATCGCAATTTGCGAGTTACGAAACCCACCAACCCTCGTCACAGTATCGTTAATGTACCGACAAACTGTATTGTCATTATTTCCGGGAAAAGAGCGTTTTGCTTTTTCTTGCTGTTCCGGTGTTCGGGTGACAATTAACAGTAGATATTCGTCGGACTTCGGTGGTTCGCAGCTTGACTGAGCTTTAACAGAACTCGCCAAAATTGTCAATGTCAAAATTGCGATCGAAGTAGCAGAAAATAGGGGAATAGACACAATAAAATTGTACAATTCTTCCCTAAATTTTCCTAACTTCGCTGTGGATTTTTGTGCTTGTTTATTCATGCTGTCTGTAGGGATGCGAGGGCATCGGGAATAGTTGCTGACGGTGCTTGAAATTCACCTGTCAGTACATATTCTAATCGCAGTTTTAACCAAGTAATGAACACTGGATCTGTGGAAACAATAGCTGCTGCTGGTTGAGGGCATTTTGCTTTAATGGCTGCCATTGCGGGTGCTTCTAGGAAAGCGGGTTGTTTGACCAACCAGAAGTCTATTTGTTTTTCTTGTTCATGGTAGTTGCGAGTTCTTTCTTTAAACACTTCATCAAGGGCTTCTTCTTCTAGCAAAAAGCGTTGGCTGGCTAAAACGTAGTAGTAGGTTTGCATTTTTGTCGGTTGTTAGGGGTTGGTAGTTGGTGGTGAATGTCGCCTGTATCTGTGAGTTTTGTCGATTAAGGGTGAATGTGCCGAGTTGTGGCAGTTCGAGAACCTTAGACTATTGTGCCGTTTACTTTACCCTATTTGTTGTCATTTTGGGTAGGTGCAGCGCCAGTTATGTCTGAAAAATGATTGGTTTGAGGGGAGTTGGGGGAGTTGGGGATTATTTTTCTGAGGGTTGATTTTTGTGGAAAATTTAGGTGACAATAGTAAATTAGATAGAGTTGTACGTTGAAGAATTACAAATTATTAAGGCAATCTTGGGCTGTCATACCGGATGAGGAGTGGTTTGCATATGGACAGTATTGCGATCGGTATTGCTTGGTGTGTCGCGTGGGGCGATCGACGGAAACCTCAATTTGATCTAAGCGTGTTGCAGGAAATGCGACGGGCGTTGACTTCTGGGGAGGAAGTGCCGCCCCAGGTGAGGGAAATTGTCGATCGGGTGCGGGAACTTCTGGCTATTCCAGAAAATATTTCCAGAGAAGAGTTTCCAGAAACAATTACTGATTTGCAAAATAAATACCCGAATTTGTGGAATCAGCCGGGAAAAATTGGTTTAGTGTACGGCGGTGTCACTAAGGTTAAGCAGTATGTATTTGAAGATGCAAAACTGCCAGACATTCGGGGTGCATCTGCACTACTCGATCGCATAAACTTAGTTGATTTGCCTGCTTTTTTTGGCAAACGTCCTGAATCTGCAAGTGATAAAATTCAGTCTTTAGAAGTAAAAAAATGGCTGGATAAAAACTTTACTGGAGTTCCAAAGCTTTCAGAGGCTTTGATTTCCGAAATGATTGTCTATTCTACTGGTGGCAATATTTTAGCTTTCTGCCCAGCAGCTTTTGTGAATGAGTTAACTGATGCCATTGAAAAACGCTATTCCCATGAAACCATAACTGCTAATTCCTGCGCGGTGGGAGATACGTTTAAGCTTTTAGAAATTCGATTTGGCTTGCTGCGAGACCAGATAGAAGAAACTTTCTGGCTAGATAAATACCGCCCAGAATATAAAAATCCGGTGGTTGCAGCTTATTTTGGCAAGCTGGATAAAGAGTCAAATCAACCTGTCTATTCATCTCATATTGAAGAGGCGTTTATAAATCGCAAGAGTTTTAATGAATTAACTACTAAATTAGCCGTGATGTTTAATCAACGGCGCAGTGGTAATGACTTTGAAGGGAATGACGTTGAAAAGCGTCCCAGCCGCCGCTATCCGCCGATGTTGGAAACGCACCCTTATTTGCAAAGAGATCAGTCGGATCGGCGATCGGCTATCACGCGCGCTACCGACAATCCCGACAATCGCAGTCAAAAAGGTCTTCCGGGGAGTCCTTGGTTTTCGGAAGTTTCTGCACGGAAACGCAAAGCGGGCGATCGGGCTAAGAAGGGAACAATCAAAGACACTCATTGGTACGCAGAATGGCGTCCTGATGTCATTGAAGGTTGGGTTGACAAATTTGAGGATTTCTTAGAAAAGCATCCCGAAAAACTTCAGAAATACTGCGACGACACCAACCTTGAAAACGTTGAGATAGCTCAATCTCTAACTCAGCTTGGCAGTTTGAGTAAAGGTTTTGTAGCTTACATCTATGCTGACGGCAATAACATGGGTGGCTATATTCAAAAAATCACCACTCCCCAAGAGTATCAAGATTTTAGCGAAGATGTTGACAATGCCACTAAATATGCTGTTTATCAAGCCTTAGCCGAGCATCTTCATCCCCGCCAAGTCAAAGAAAATAACAAGTCAGAATCGACTCTTCCCGATGGTGCTTGGATTCATCCCTTTGAGATTATTACGATTGGTGGCGATGATATTATCTTGATTGTACCCGCAGATCGGGCATTGGCGATCGCCAAAACTATCGGCGAACAGTTTGAACAAATCTTGCTCAAACAAGTTCAGATACCGGGCGTGGAAATCAAAGGAAACTATGAAACTAAAACTCAGCCAGAAAAGCCGATCGATCTCAGTAAGTGTCACCGCTACCTAAGTCAAAATGCAGCAGCTAGCAAATGTCAATTAAGCACATCAATCGGCGTGTTAATTGCCGACCAGAAAACTCCGATTTATTATGCCAAAAAACTTTACGAGCAATTGCTCAAATCAGCCAAAAAACGTGCTAAGGATTTAAAAAAACACGGATACTGTGGAGGTACAGTTGATTTTCTGGTAATGAAATCGGTAACTGCCCTTTCATCTAGCATTGAGGACTTCCGCAAGGAAGCATTAACCAAAGACAGTCCTCAAGAACTTAAGTTGTACGCCGCACCGTACACTTTGCATGAAATTGGCGGATTGATTGAGTCGGTCAAAGCGCTGAAAGAAGCTGAATTTCCCAAATCGCAACTCTACCAAATTCGCAGTTTCCTAGAACAAGGGAAAAATACAACGATTCTCAACTACCGCTATTTCCGAACCAGACTCAAAGATGGTAATTCAGAAATACTTAAAAAAGAGTTTGAAGAAGCTTGGTGCAAGCCAAAAAATGCAGAAAATCATGGTAATCTAGCTCCTTGGATGTCTGTGATAGAGGAAAATAAACGAACCGTATATGAAACCATCTGGCGGGAAATTGTAGATATTTACGATTTCATTGAATTAGAAGATTCCCAATTAAGTTCAGAAAGCTCGGCAGAGGCGGAGGTTGAATCATGATTGTTCTCAGGACTTTATCAACGTCAATAGAGACTTACGCACTTACAGCAGTAATTGATACAGCTTTGTGTGTAGGCGCGGGCGGTTCCTCCGGTTCCCTTGCAGATAAGCCAATTGTCCGCAATGCAGAAGGAAATCTGTTAATTCCTGGTTCGCAAATCAAAGGTCGCCTCCGCCACGAATGCGAGAAAATTGCTAGAGGTTTGGGTTGGGAGATTTCCGAGTCCCCTAGTCCTGGAAACATGGTAATTCGCCGAGAAAATGCACCGGATAATTTTAAACGCAGCGAATACGAAGTTTTAGGATATAATGATACTTATCACTGTTTAATTAGTCAAATTTTCGGCGATCCAGTTTTGCCGTCGCGCATAATTATTGACGACTTAATTTGCACAGAAGACCCGGAAAATTTAGCTGAATTTATACGTCCGGGAGTCACAATTAATCGCCGCCGTCGCACCGCTGAAGAAAACAAACTTTACTTTTTAGAGACTTCTCCGCCGAATGTTTCACTGAAGTTTAAAGGTCAAATTCATCTGTTACCAAATTGTCCCAGTTATGCGAAACCTCTGATGTTGGCTGGTTTCAAGCACATTCACGCATTAGGTGGAAGTAAATCGGCAGGTTTGGGATGGCTGAGTTGGGAAACTTTACCGAATTTTGAAGTTACTGATGCAGATTGGGATTGTCTAGCGAAGGGAGGGGAAAATGCAGCGAATTGAACTGGAAATTAAGGTTTTGTCTCCTTTGGCGATCGCGCGCCAGAAACCGGGAGGTTCGATTAGCGAAGCTGTAGACTATATCCCCGGTACGGTGATTCGGGGTGCTGTGGCTGCTCAGATTTTGGATCTATCAAATGGGCGATCGACTGATTTGACCAAAAATGGCGGCGATTTTCAAGCTTTATTCTTGAGTGAACATCCCGCAATTTTTCAAAATGCTTATCCAGCACTGATATTTGATGGCGATCTAGTCTCTAAAGATACATTTGAAGAATATGGAGTTTTACCTGCAACAGCACTCAGTTCTAAAAATAAGCCTGGTTTCAAAGAGGAAGAGGACGATCCAGAAAGAAATGGCGTTTTTGACACTTTAATCGATCGCTTTTGTGCTGAAGGTTATGGACATCCCTACGATCCAAATTGCCCAAAAGATGGAGGGAGAGTCGATTCTGCTGGAATTACTTTTTATGGTAAATTCGACGATATGTATCACAGTCTTAAGGTCAACAAACGCCTACTAACGCGAGTTGGGATTAATCGTCGCAGGGCTACATCGGAGGAAGAAATACTTTACAGCCTGGAAGTTTTGAATGAATCTCAGGAAACCAAACAAAATCCTGTTTACTATCTAGGTGCGATTTTAGTGGAAGACGATTTAGCAGAATCTCTGCGAAATTTCATTCAGGATCGCCATCAAAATTTTCGGTTGGGCGGTTCGACTTCCAGAGGATTGGGGAAAGTTGAAATTCAGACAAAAAATCCTGTTGATGCTAAGATAGATGTGAGCGATCGCATCGATGAATTCAATCAAAGGCTAAAAGAGCGTTGGGACAAATGGGTAGTTTTTGGCAGTCCTATTAAAGAGTCACCAACAAAGCTAACTTACTTCACCCTGGACTTGCAATCTGATGCTATACTGACTGAAAACTGGCGACGTACAACTGTAATATCTGAAAAGATGTTGCACCAGTTTGCAGGGGTTGAAGCTCAAGATAAATCTTTGCGTTTGGAGGCGGCTTACAGCAGTTATGATTTTCTGTCTGGTTGGAATGCGGGCTGGGGGTTGATGAAAGATGTAGAGCTGATTACCACGAAAGGAGCGGTTTATTTGTTCAGTACAACTCAACCAGAGCTTTGGATTCAGAGATTGGGAGAGTTGGAAATGAGGGGATTGGGCGATCGAACTTCTGAAGGCTTCGGTCAAATTCAAATTTGCAACGATTTTCACCTTATATTTAGAGACAAGCCAGTATGAGTATAAGCACAGAGCAAAAAATAGAGTTAGAAGTACAAAGATCTATTCGCCAAGTAGAAGACGATCTAGTCATTTGGATTCAGGATGCTTTAGATACTTGTCAATATGGCAAGTCGGGAAAAGAAGAACTAGAGGAATCACAGTTCCGCAACTTAGTCCGCGTTGCTGACACAACTGATAGTGCAGAAGTTATTAAAAACTTTGTGCGATATCAAGTAGGAAGAGATAGAAAATGGGGAAGGGGGGAAGAATCTTTAGCGACAAGGCTGATTCAAGATATTGATGGTAACATTAAAAATAGTGCTGGAATAATTGCAGAATGTTCTCAAACTGACTTTAAACCTATTTGGCTGGAACTAATTCGCCGTTATTTAGGTTATGGCTCTCGACATCTCAAGTATTTGAAAGATGGACAAAATCTCTAACTATCTATAACAGTCTTCCATAAATTAATAGGAGATTTTGAAATGATTAAGACAGTTATATGCTCCGTGGGTATCAGCGCTGCCAGAAAAATTTCAGGAGTTAAACCGCGGGAGCTAACTAATTGGGTTAGACAGCAACAAAGTATGGAATGTGCTGCTGAAACAATATTTTCTACTTTCCGTGATATCCGTCCAGAAGGAGAAAGCTTGAAGAACGACTTATCCGCGGAAATTCATTCTCTTGTTCGGATTGGGATTACCAATCAAGATAGAATAATTTTGCTTGCTTCAAGTACGGACGACGGATATTGCTGCGCTCTTGCGGTTGAGAAATATCTAAAACATCATTGGGAGGGTATATATGCCAAAGCAGAATCAGTTCCGGGGCTTCAAGTTATAGATCCCGATCTTTTCCGAACAACAGGAGTAGTTGAATTTGTACAGCGCATTATTAAAGAAGTTAATAGCTATGAGGCAAGTAATATTATTCTGAATCCGACTGGAGGATATAAAGCACTGGTTCCTTACACAGTTTTACTGGGGATGTTGAAAGGAGTTAAGTGTGATTATATTTTTGAACAGTCAACTACAGTTATAGAATTACCTCCACTTCCTGTAGAATTTAAGCGATCGCAATTTGAAGCTTATAAAGATTTACTAGAAAAGATTGAGCGTGAGACAGCAATTACTCAAGCAGAATGGGAAAATAATGTCCCTTATTCTGAAAGAGAAGCGTTTAAGCCACTAATTGAGTTTTCCGAGGAAGGAGTAACTATTTCTGGTGTAGGTTTCTTGTTTCTTGAGGAAATGCGTAAACCTTCAGTTTTAGTCCCCTTTCTTTCTCAAAAAGCTATTAGAGATTGTTTTGATAATCTGGCACAACTAAGACAGTGTGATCCATTTGCTTTTTTGTTGAAGGCTGCTAGTTCCAAAGATGGTTTTCAACAATATGAACATATTAACGTTGGGAATGGGTTGCGCTGGCTCAAGCCTGGTAGAACAACCGATCGCTATTTAGTATCTGTGGAAGATTGGCGTATGCTGGTGTGGAGAGCAATCCGCGAAGATCAGGAGGGTCCAAAATATGCAAGTAAGGTTACAGTCGATCCTACAACTGAACGGCGATCGTATGCTCCTTTCATGCGTATGGAATTTGTGAAATAATTGATGTGTTCAGTTGGTTAAGTCTGAATTAACTTAATTACGTAGGTAAGTTTATGTTTGATACATTCAAAAATCGACTGGAAATCACAGGAACACTTACAACAGTAACGGCATTACGCATTAGTGCCGGACGTTCCACTGAGCCCATCGGCTCCGATTTACCAGTAATCAAAGATGCTTTGGGTAGACCTTTAATTCCCGGTTCAAGCTTTAAAGGTGCTCTGCGATCGCGCTTAGAGAGCTTCCTTCGAGGTATTGACCCAAATTTAGCAGAAGATCCGGCTAACTACACAACTTCAACTAGAAACAATCAAGTCAAAGCTTTCAAAGAAAAGTACAAAAATAATGACTTAAATTTAACACAAGAACTCATCGGTATAACCGACGATATTGGTAGTTTATTTGGCACTCCTTGGATGGCTAGTAAATTCCAAGTTCGCGACTTAACCGTACAACCCGATGCGTGGTTTGGACAATATCAAGAACGAGATGGTGTAGCCATTGACAGAGACACAGAAACCGCCGCAGATGGCAAACTTTACGACTACCAAGTTGTCCCCGCCGCAACACCGTTTGATTTTAAAGCAGTAGTTGAAAATGCTCACGATTGGGAATTGGGTTTATTGATGATTGGTTTGCACCAATTTGAGACAGAACAAATACCTCTCGGAGGCGGACGATCGCGCGGCTTAGGTGTGGTTAAACTAGAAATTGACAAAATGCGCTGGATTGATGTCGAAGACCATCCCGAATTTTTGTTAGAATACTTACAAAAGTTAGTCATGGGAGATGAAACGGCTTATGAAGATGCGGCCGATTATAAAGATGAGTGGGTACAAAAGCTGATCGATCGACTGACTCCTAAACAAACCAAATCATCTGAAACTATAACTCAGACACAGTGAGGTAAATATGGCGTTCAGCAATTATCAAGAACTCGGCGAAGTTCTTCAAAATTTTCAGATTTACTACACAGAAGTCAATTTTATAGGCGAAACTGAGTTTGATATTCCTAGCTGCTTTCTAAAAGATTTGGAAATTGTCATTCAGGATGGATTACCTGATGATTCAGAATTTACAATTTGTGAGAACTTAATTTATCCAGTTGTCAAAGAAGTTTGGAAACATTATCGTACTAAGTTTGTTTTGTGGAGTCATAAATATCTCACGGATTGTGAAAACCCTGACAGGTTTCCTGAATATATTTTGGCTAAACGCTCTCATTTGGGAAAAGTCGTTTTTGATAAACCTTATTTGGTATTAGTCGATGCTAAGCAAGATAGATTTCATGAAGGGTGGGTTCAATGTCTTCTTGAAATGATTGTTGCACAGCAGACTGGCGATCGAACAAATAACGCTATCTTTGGAATTGTTTCCCACGGTAGACTTTGGGAATTTGGCAAACTTGAAGGGGATAAATTTATATGCAATAGAAAATCCTATACAATTCAGGAAATCGATCTACTCTTTGCTGCCGTTAACTATGTTTTTCAGCAATGCGAAATTCAGCTAAATGAGTTAGTAGCTGCTTAATTCTAAATCATCTCTCGACCTACTAAACTATGCACAAACGATTTGTCAATCATTGTACCATTGACTTAACTCTCATTCCTGACGGGCCGATTCTGATAAAATCCGGTAAAGAAGGAGCCGATCCGACTAAACCGGATATGGAATTTGTCGAGACTTACCACGCAGGAGGCAAGTCAATTTATCTACCGGGAAGCAGTTTAAAAGGTGCTATTCGCGCTCATGCTGAGAGAATTGTCAGAACCATAGGAACAGATAGTAATCCTAATAATCCAGACATTCTCTGGGCTAACGATCCATTGAATGACAATTACGATTACTTACAGAAGAAATCATCCAGCGATATTTACAAGTTATCTTCATTTACCGATCGCATTTTCGGCAACACTTCAATTGCTAGCAGACTTAGAATAGAAGATGCTCACCCAATTGATAAGAAACAGCTTAAAATTCAAGAACGAAATGGAGTCGCGATCGATCGCGTTTTTGGTTCCGTAGCCGTGGGCCCATTTAACTATCAAGTCTGCACCGCTGGAGAATTTCGCACTAAAATACATCTGAAAAACTTTTCCTTAGCACAATTAGGCTTAATTGGCTTAGTTTTGCGAGACTTAAATGATGGCTGGTTTGGCATCGGTTTTGCTAAATCTCGCGGTTTGGGGACGGTGACAGTAAAATTTAACGAAGCCGTAGTTCAGTATCCCGGTTGTGTATTAGATGAAGATAATCGCCAAATTAAACAAATAGTAAAGCCTGGTCAATGGGGACACGCTTTCTTGCTGGGTGCAGGAGAATTTTTAGAAGTTGATGAAGCCGGAAATTACGGCTTTTCTCAACCCGATCGCGAACAAACTCCAATTGCTGCTGAACCGATGGATTTAGGTTTTGGAGTGCAGCTAAAATGGCAAGGTGATGGTGAGACTGGTGTACCCAATTTATTTAAATGTGCAGTTTCTGCTTGGAGTAAGCTTTTAACAGGTGCTGTAGCATGAATACAGGTTTTGTATATGTTCGATCGCGTTTATCACCGGATGAAGCCAAAAAGTTGCTAGAAGAGTTAGCAACTGAGGAAAGTTACTATTTTGTGCGATCGCCCCACGCAGTCAGTGGCATTTGCAGGAAATTGCCCGATGAGTTGTCTCTCGGCTTTGAAGGGCAGATGTTTAATAGCGATCGCGAATTGCGCTGGAAAAAGCAGGGAAGTACATATGAAGCGTTAATCCTGAGTAGGGTTCCAGCCGATTTAGAGGGATTTGAGGCGATCGGCGAAAATTGGGAATGCTGCGATCGCGCTGCTTACTTTCACAGCCTTGACGAACCCAAATTTCCTAAAACTTTTATCTATAAAGGAGAAAATGACGAAAAAATTGACTCTAAGAATATTACCATAGGTCAGCGATACTTTAAAGACCAAAGAACTGCCACCGTTCATTTTATCGCCCTCACCGTCAGGAGTAAAAAATGACTAATAATCCCGTACCTAAACTCCGAGGTTCTACACCGCCGCCAAGCCGCCCCGTTTCTAATAACTATGCTGGTGAAATCGGAGTGCCTAAACCTTATGAATTAATTAGTTTTCCCAACGAACGCCCGCCGAAAAAAGCTCCTGCCGGACATCACAAATATTTGGTCGATCGCCTGCACGGAACTTTGTTTATCACTTTGAAAGTTCAGACTACTTTGCACGTCTCTACAGGCGTAGTTGTCATGGGTAGCGACATAGGCAGCCGCGTCCCTTTAATCAAAACAATGGTTCAAAATATTGACCAAAAACTATCAATTCAAGGTAGTTCTCTCAAAGGCTGCATCCGATCGGCATACGAAGCCATTACTAATAGCACTTTAGCAGTAATTACATCAAGATACAAAGATAAAATTCCGTCCGATCGCCTGCCTTGTAAAAATAAACAAGAACTCTGTCCGGCAAGTCAAGTATTCGGTGCTTTAGATTGGCAAGGGCTAATTGAATTCAGCGATGCTAAATGCGAAAAAACAGGTTTTGCTACTGGATTTATGCCATCTTTATATCGTCCCCGTCCTGACCAAAGAAGAGCATATTTTGACCAAAGAGGTAATGTAGCTGGACGCAAGTTTTATTATCACACAATTAGAGCGATCGACAAAGGTCAAAATCAAGGCATTACTGTTCAGCAAGCTGCTAAAGAGTATACTTTTAAAACACAGATACAATTCAAAAATTTAACGCCAGCAGAGTTGGGAACGCTTTTGATTGTGCTGGGCCAAGATCCAAAATATGCGATCGCCCTCAAGGTAGGTGGCGGGAAGCCGATCGGCATGGGAACCATGACTGTGGAAGTCACAGCAGCAAGGGTGTTGCAGAACAAGGGAGATTTGCGCGATCGCTATTCTTCCTACAATCCTCCCGAATCTGACAGCATGAATGGCACTGAATTGCAACAGTTCATGCAAAAAAATATTCAAGCTGCTCATTCGAGTTTAGTGCAAGCAACTCAATTGCAAGAACTGGCTGAAGTCTTAAAATATCCGACCGATCGCGAACCTCCAACAGGAATGTATTAAAGATGTCGAATACTGAATTAGTCACAGAATCTTTGACCGAACACCAGTGGGGAATTGCTCACGCGATCGCGCAAACTCTGGTAAAAGAACAAACCGATGTCAATGAATTGGGAAAGGCGATCGCCTATCTTCGCGCTTCAGTCAATGAGTCCAATGCGGGAGCGAGGTTTTTCAAATACTTGAAAACCTTAGTCAGTAATGGCAGACAAATCGGTCACAGCAAAAAAACATCTGACTATTACCAGAATATTGACGAAGCTTGCACCAAGTATCTTCAAAGCGAACAAACTAATCCGCAGAAAATGCTGGAAATTTTAGGTTGGTCAGCACGTCTGATGAGATATTACAGAGAAGCTGTGCCAATTGAGGAAATTGTTGCGCCAGTAGCCGAGTCAGCGCGGCAAGCGGAAATTGCTCAAGTTATGCAGTCTGAAAAGTTTGAAATTGGTCAAATCTTGGCAGCTACTGTTATTGCCGTAAAAGCAAATAAGGTAACTTATGAAATTCTGGGAACTATTAAGCTGACGGAAAAAGAACCCAAAAAAGCTAGTTCTCTCCAAGAAGGACAAGCTGTCGCAGTCAAGATTGTCGCTATCAAGGAAGATGGGAATCTCAAAAGTGTAAAATGTGTGGACTGATCTAGCCATCAAATCTACCAACTTTTACGGATTATAACAATAGTCCGGACAGTGTTTAGGTCGTAGTCTGAAACCCTCGATTTTCCGTTGGCAGCTCGCCCAATCGCCCTAAACCCCTTATTTGAGACTGGACAACCAAAAACTGTCTGCGGAAGTATTGTTACAACAGGGTTGCACATGAGTTATGAAAAGGTTTAGAATGGTTAGTGTAAGATTCTTAAAAACTTTAGTTGTTTATGGATAGCCCCCAAATGGTCAACTCTAAACTATCTCTAGCTAACTCTCAGCCGTTTATGGAGAAATACCAAAACGAATCTGACTATTACTCAGCATTGAACCGTTCCGAGTCCACTCAAAAGAAAGTCAAACAGAAGTATTGTGTAGCTTGCTATACAGTTTTCTGGGGAAATGCTGTTCCAGGCTACTTTGTCTCGTCACAAAAGTCCGAATACCGACTTGTAGCCTAACAGAAAACGGCGCAGCTTAAATAATTAGCTCCTAAAAGCAGCCCATTGTGTCAGCTAGCGTTTGCCTATAAACTAGGAACTGCCCACATGAATATATCCAGTTCCTAGTTTTAAACAAAGCCCAAGAATCTGTGATAGTTTTTCTAAGATAATACCTAAGGATGACACAAATGAATGATGTAGAAAAAAACAAAGTTTATCTGGTGACTGGTGTAGTAATAGCTATTGACGAGAGCGATGGGATATTAATAGCAGGGATGTTATCAGATAGTCCTTTTACTGCGGAAGAGCCAGAGTCAAAACAGACACAAAATTTGGTAGGCAATTTTGCATTTACCAGGCAAAAAGCCAAGTTTTTAAGAGACCGTCTTAATGAATTTTTGCAGGAATAGACAATGACAGTAATCACAAACTCAAGAGCAGAACTTCAAAGCTCAAAATCGAATCCAAAAACTTTTAAATTCTTTGAATTCCCTCCTTCTCCTCTGAAACCAAAGCAGTCATTTAAATCGCCTACTGCTCCTGTTGAAGTACAGGAATTAGTCCAGAAGTTAGCCAAGATAGATGGTGTCGCCAAAGTTAGAGCAATAGCTCCTAGAACGGAAGACATTCACTGGATTGAGTTTGAATTAGAACTATGCCCTGAAACAGAGTTGGATTATGAAACTTGGGACAAAATCCAAGACTTAGTAATTGATTGTGAATGGGATTTACGCGATAAAACTAATGAAAAATGGTACTTTGACGAAAAACTCGTGGAAAAGTTTGTCAAAATCCAAGACGGAGCGAAAGAAGTTGCTCGATCGGAAATAATAACTTTGTCAAGTCCTACAAGTTATTATAATCCAGTTAAGTCTGGCAGTAATTGGTATGTTATAGCTAGAACTTAAAACAATTAGGCGTTGCTGAATAGAGACATAATTCATCGACGATCTCGATACACACGGCAAGGGAGAATAACCGTTCATTCCTACCCAAATTTATATCTGCGATCGGCAACGCCAAAGATTAAATTACTGAACAAACTAGAAAGTAGCTGTTGATTTTTATGCCGAGCGAACAGTCCCATCGCGAACAAGCTAAGAATAATGAAGAGGCGGCACTTAGTATCAGAGATACTTTTCCTGATTGGGCAGTGACAATGTGTTTTTACTCAGCTTTACACTGCATCGAAGCTTATGCAAAGGTTCAGAAAGTCGATCTTGAAGAAAAATATCAAGGTTCCTCATCGCCACACGATCGCCTGTTTGATTATGTTCGTGACATTGCTGACAGGCGAGATAGAAGCTTGGAGAAGGCTTATAAAAATCTGAAAAATGAAAGTCAAATAGCGCGATACTTAACAGGTATGAAAGCAGGTATAAAAACAAGTATAAAAACTAATTCTCGGTTTCATTATACTAGACATACAAAAATAGATGTCGATCGGTCTTTTGATAATCTACAAATAGTTAAAAAGCTATTAAATCCCTGAGAAAAAGATATAAAACTCAGCTTCTAACTTTCACATACTTGAATTTTAAACAAAATAGGGATAGGCTGGTAAGCTTAAGAAGCAAGAGTTTCTTAAGTGAAAAATCAAACAACTGCCAACTTCCCCTAACGGGGACGGAAACAAACTCTTCCGTAATGCTGAATAACAGTCAGATTCATTCTGATAGTTGCTCAGACTTCCCCGCAAGGGGACTTTAATCATCCACCTAATTGACCCAAACTTTCCCGATCGCCCGATCGCCCTTCACCTCCCATAAGGCTAGACTGGTTTAGAGTTTTACCACAAAAATTTCTCCCCCTTCATGAACATCGCCTACCTAGTCAACCAATACCCCAAAGTCAGCCACAGCTTCGTCCGCAGAGAACTCCTAGCCGTCGAAACTTGCGGCCTCAAAGTCGGGCGTTACTCCATTCGATCCTGCGAATCCGAACTCGTAGACGGCGCAGACAAACAAGAACAAGAATTGACCAAAGTCATCCTAGGAGTTGGCGTACAGGGCTTAGCGTTGGGCTTACTCCGCACTGCCGCAACTAGACCAATTCGATTCCTCGAAGCTTTGCGCTTAATGTTCAAAGTTGGCTTACACTCAGAACGCGGGATTTTACTGCATCTAGCTTATTTCGCAGAAGCTTGCATTCTTTTAAACTGGTTCGCAGAATCCGGTACCACACACGTTCACGCTCACTTCGGCACAAATTCCACAACTGTTGCAATGTTATGTCGCGTCCTAGGCGGCCCGACTTACAGTTTCACCGTTCACGGCCCCGAAGAATTTGATAAAGCTACACTTCTTTCCTTAGATGAAAAAATTAAACGATCGACCTTTGTAGCAGCAGTCAGTTCCTTCGGCAAAAGTCAGCTATTTCGGTGGTGCGATCGCGCTTATTGGTCAAAAATCAACGTCATACACTGCGGCGTCGATGCAGCATTTTTAGCCGCACCCCACGTCCCCATACCCGCAGCACCCCGCTTAGCCTGCATCGGGAGACTCAGCGAACAAAAAGGTCATTTGTTACTACTAGAAGCCGCCAGCAAGCTAGCCGTTCAAGGCTTGGAGTTTAAATTGGTATTTGTTGGAGACGGGCCGCTGCGAGCTGAAATTGAACAGCAGATTGCACAACTCAATCTGCAAAACTATATAGAAATTACCGGCTGGGCCAGTGGCGATCGAGTTCAGAAAGAGATTTTAGCTTCCCGCGCCATGGTATTGCCGAGTTTTGCTGAAGGTTTACCCGTCGTAATTATGGAAGCCCTCGCTCTCAATCGACCTGTAATTAGCACCTATGTTGCTGGTATCCCGGAGCTCGTAGAACCCGGTGTTTGCGGTTGGTTAGTTCCTCCCGGTTCCGTAGAAGCATTAGCGGTTGCAATGCGTGCGGCATTGGAAGCACCTTTAGAAAAGCTAGAAGAAATGGGGAAAATAGGAGCCGAACGGGTTGCTCAACAACATAATGTTGATCTAGAGGCAAAGAAATTAGTGGCGCTATTTCAAGGATCTATTCAACAATCATCATAATATAAGAAGACCGGGCGGTTAAAACCGCGTCGATACAGACGAAACCCGCCTCCGCGGGTTGAAGAATTGGCGATTTCAACCGCCGAATTATCTTTAGTCCGCGGAGGCGGACTTTGTTTGTGTAGACGCGGTTTCAACCGCCGTCTTATCTTTTTAAGGAATAGCAACTTCTCTCAACAACTTATCAACAATCGTCTTCGCCTTCCTTCCCCCCGCCGGAATCAACCGATGAGAAAGTACGTGCGGCGCTAAATCCTTCACATCATCCGGGGTAGCAAAATCCCGCCCCGAAATAAATGCCAATGCTTGAGATGCCCGGTGCAACGCCACCGCACCACGGGGACTCACGCCTAGAGTAATCTCTTCATCCTGGCGAGTCGATCGCACCAAATCCACAATATACTGCTTCAAAGAGCCTTCCACCTGCACCGCAGCGCACAAACGGCGCAATTCCTGCACCTGTTCCAAGGAAATACAAGGCTGCAAATCTTCCACAGCAAAAGTATCAGACAGCCGTTCCAACATTTGCAACTCTTCCGACGCAGCGGGATAGCCCAACGTCAAAGACAAAGTAAATCGATCCATCTGCGCTTCCGGTAGCGGAAAAGTGCCTTGATATTCGATCGGGTTTTGAGTTGCAATCACAAAAAACGGCGCCGGAACATTCCGAGAAACTCCATCTACCGTCACCTGCTTTTCTTCCATCACTTCCAGCAAAGCAGATTGAGTTCGCGGCGTCGCCCGATTGATTTCATCCGCCAGCAAAACATTAGCAAAAACTGGGCCCGGCAAAAACTCAAACTTGCCACTGCTAGGATTCCAAATATTAGTACCGGTAATATCCGTTGGTAACAAATCGGGAGTACACTGAATTCGTTGAAACTTCCCATCGATCGATCGCGCTAAAGACTTCGCTAACAGCGTTTTTCCCACACCAGGCACGTCTTCCAGCAGCGCGTGTCCGCCCGAAAGCACGGCTACAAGTACCAAGCGAATAGCATCCGCTTTACCGACAATTGTCTTGCCTAGATTTTGTTTGAGCCGCTCAATATGTTCTCTCATATCCCTGATTTTTAAGTAGAAGGAAGAAGGAAGAAGGAAGAAGGAAGAAGGAAGAAGGAAGCTTTTTAGCCTTCCGCATTTTACCTTAATTACGTTGATTTACTTAATTGCTAATTGCTAGTTGTTAATTGCTTGTTCTTTTATTCTCACTCAGCCTGCGCGGACTTCGTTTTTGTACACGCGATTTCAATCGCCCAAGCAAAACTATACACAATGGATTCATAATTAGGACGGGCTAGAAGCCCATCCCACAATTATTTTTCTTGTGGGATGGGCTTCTAGCCCGTCCGAAATTTTGCTTAAAAAAACTTTTGCAAGAGATCTATTCATCATTGGCAGCTAACACCTTTCTAGCAACATCACAATCTGCCTGAATTTGATTTTTGAGAGCATCCAGAGAAGCGAATTTTTGTTCGGGTCGCAAAAATTCTATCAAACTTGCGCTCAAGGTTTGACCGTACAAATCCCCAGACCAATCTAACAGATGAACTTCTACAGTTAGTTGTAGACCGTTTACCGTCGGGCGGCAACCAACATTCATCACCCCATTTATGAATGATAAATCTGATGCTTGGCGCGGAATTAGAGATTGGGGATTTTCCCACTTATAGGCAGAATTTTCATCTTTTTTGATGATTCCGCCTCCATCCTTCACCGAGACTCGCACCGCGTACACGCCAAAACGCGGCAAAAATTTTTCCGGTGGCAGTTCGATATTAGCAGTCGGAAATCCGATCGTCCTACCCAGCCGCTGTCCGCCCACCACAGGCCCGACTAAACTGTAAGGCCGCCCCAGCAACTTATTCGCTTTTGTGAGGTCGCCGGATGCTAAACCTTCGCGGATCGCGGAACTGCTGATTCGATCGCCCTCATCGCAATTGTGCAGGGGTATCAGCGCAACATCAATACCGTAACCCGAGGCGATCGACTGCAAATCTACAGCCGTCCCAGCACGTCCGCGTCCGAACCGAAAATCCACCCCCACACTAATACGACTCGCTTGCAGTTGCCGCACCAGAATTTCCTCGACAAACTCAGCAGCAGTCAATGCTGCCAATTCTCGATCGAACGGCAGCAGCACAAGTTGCTCGACACCCATTGCTGCGAGCAATTCTACCTTTTCTGCCAGAGGTGTCAGCAGTTTTTTGGGTTGACCTGTAAAAAATTCTTGCGGGTGGGGATTGAATGTCACCACAGTACCGTAAAGCCGATCGCCCGCAGCATCATCGCGACCAGAGAGGCTGTTGCCCTCGGCCCGGGGGTGCGCCACGATCGCACCATTGAAATTCAGGGCGCTGCGGGCTGTTTCCGGCAGTGCTGCTGAGTCGTTTTCCCAGCTTGCCGGATGTTCGCCTTCCAAATTTTGATCTCTGCCAGCGTTTGGGCGCAAGTTTTGCCCCGACGCAGAAACCGTCGCAGAAGTTAGCCCCGGCGATCGATTTAAAATTGGCTGCACGACTTGTTGATGCCCTAGGTGCAAACCATCAAAGTTTCCCAAGGCAACAGAAGTTGGAGTCAGAGCAGCGGTTGAAGAAGAAGTTATCCACACGCTTAAGATTTTGCCATACTTAGCCAGATTGCGATCGCCAGTCGATTTTAGATTTTAGATTTTAGATTTTAGATTTGACTCCACAGAATCGATACTGGGAGTTAGAACTTCGATCTAAACTTTTTGGTTCTCTACGACTTAAGCCGGGGCTTGTATCCGTCTTTGAGTCAGGTCAGCCCTCACTTAAATTTTAGATTTCAGACCTCAAGATTTACCATAAAGAATTGGTTGAAAGCCTCTCTCTTTGAGGGAGAAATAAAAATCAGACTATTCATTACTCCCATCCTCTTCCTTGTAGATGCCGCTCTCAAACTGTCAACTGTCAACTGTCAACTGTCAACTGTTTAAGAACCATCTGGCAATCTCAAATCCATCACGCAGGCACTTTAGGGGCTTCCACCGACCCTTCAGACGACCCTTCAGACAAATCCTTGTTTTGAGGAGGCAGCAACTGTAACGACAAACCTTCCCGCGCCATCAAACTGTTCGGGAACCTTTGAGCCACTTGCTCTCCCACCTTGTCTAAAAACTCGTCATTGTGCAGCGGATCGTGGTGAAAAATCACCAACTTTTTGACATTAGCAGCCTTTGCCACCTTCACCGCTTCCTGCCAAGTCGAATGTCCCCAGCCAACCCTGCTAGACTTTTCCGAATAATACTCATCATCCGTATAAGTAGCATCATAGATCAGCACCTCAGCATCGCGAGCCAAATACAGCACATTTTCGTCCAAACGATCGGGAAAATGTTCAGTATCAGTCACGTAAGCAGCCGCATAACCCCGCCAGTTGACGCGGTAGCCGATCGCTTCACCGGGGTGGTTCAACAAAGCTGTTTCCACCTTAATCTCTCCGATTTCCATGGGTTCACCCACTTCTATATCGTTAAATTTCAGGTCTGCCCCCATAATTTGCAGGGGCACCGGAAAATTAGGGTGGAGCATCTGGTCGTTGAGTCGCTGCTGGATAGTAGCTTGATTAGGAGTAGGAGCAACGGCCCCATAGATGTGAAAACAATTGCCTTTAATAAAAGCTGGGACAAAAAATGGGAATCCTTGAATGTGATCCCAGTGAGTGTGAGTAAAAAACATATGAGCTTCTACGGGCATCTGCGACAGGAGAGTTTGTCCCAAAACCCGCAACCCAGTACCGCCATCGAAAATTAGGCGGCTGTCACCCACTCGCATTTCTATACAGGGCGTGTTGCCCCCGTAACGTACTGTTTCAGCTCCGGGAGACGCTATACTACCTCTAACGCCCCAAAAGTGAACCGTAAATTGGTTTTGCATACTAGACATGGGTTTTCCTGCAAGATTGTTCCGGCGAGCCATCGATAAGGTGTTTACATAATATTAGTAAGGCTTTTACCATCAAACCCAAGCTTTTTGACGGTCTAGTTTCCCACTTGTTGGAAGTGCCAAGAGTCTCGCTTCCCAGAAAATGCAAAACTGTTGGGCTTGATAACTGAGGAATAAATTACAAGGTGGACTGATGAAGTCTCGATCGTAACTATTCTTTTCTCTCTTCACTAGCGTAACCGATACTTTTTTGCTAACATTCGTCAACAAATACATAGGCTGAGATGTTCTCTCAACCAAGGTGTATCAACCGATGCCCGCAAGAAAATCCCGCGAGCACCATTTAGATCCCTGTTCATGCAGCGTCCATCTCGGTCTCTAATAACACGAGAACCGCCAATCTTCTTGACTTCTCCAGTCCAAGAAACTGTCTTTGATGTATAAGCTTCGTTGATGTCAGTCAGGGCTACCTTACCTGACTCCCAAGCTTTCCATTCAAGATGTTTCTTGAACTGATAATGAGATAAAGTCAGCATCTGACGCACGGTTTTAGAGCGAATTTTGCGACGTGACTTGCTAACCATCTTTGAAGATTCAAATGATGGCAATAAGATGACATCGAAATTATCAACTAAGAATTTAGCAGTCTTGTCGTGCAACTCTTTAACCATGTGTTGAACCTTGGACTTCAACCTGTCAGCAGCCTTTTTAAATCTTTTCTTCTGCGCGCTAGGAGATGCGCTCATTTTTGAGATTAACCTGTCTAGCTTGAAGCACAGTTTTTGGATTTGAAGATTGGAGTCATTGCCGAGATATCCGTAAGAACTCTCGGAAATAAAAGTCATGAACGTGCGAACACCGGGATCTAAGGCAACCACGCGACCTTGGTTGTCGGTCTGACGCGGCTGCACTTCTTCGGAGACAATTAGATAATACTCGCCATAGGCAAGCATTAGCCGTCCGTCACTGAAATCCTTGGGTAATGCCTCTTTCAGCTTTGACCGACCCAATATTGTGTGATAGATGCCACAATCTTTGATTGCAGATTTAGGGATGTAAATAGATTGCTTTGTATCCTTGCGACTGCGGAATTTACAGCGACGCACTTGTCCGTCTTTTTTGAAGTCTGCTTTGGCTTTTTTGACGGCTTGACAGGCGTCTTTAATTGCAATTGATTTAATTTGAAATGGAACCGATGACGCCCAGTCAGGTAATGAGTTGAGAATCCCTGTCTTGATCGTTAGCCAGTTGGCTTTGGTTCCCGGCTCCTGTAAGTATTTAATTGTTGCATTAAATACGAATCGGGAAACACCGAACCATCTTTTCAACAGAGCTTTTTGTTCAGGGCTGGGGAATATTCGGATCTTTCTTGATTTTCTGGCTGTAGCTCCTGAGGCCGTGCATTCGGCAACGGTAGCCGTGAAGGATGGCAAGAAAATCGGCTGTGAGTTCGGTTTCAGGGCAGTGAAAAGGGTTTGAGAGAACCAGGAGTTCTCCACCGTTTTGCTTGACCATAAACTCGAATAGCTCAAATCCGAATCTGCTTTAGATGTCTCTACAGGCAACAACAATCTTGAGCTGATCTGTGCGCATAACTCTGACCAGTAGGGCTTGCAGTCCTTTTCTCTTAAAGTTGAGTCCAGAGCCGATGCCTTGGAGGATTTCAGCTTCTGGATATCGTTCTCGCATAAATTCAACTTGCCTAGCAAGGTCGTCTCGCTGTTTGGTTGAACTGACGCGACATTCGCAAATAGTTCCCACGACAATTGCACCGCGCTGGTATGACTCAACATCGTAGAGTCTTTGTCCTGCTTCGTTTTTGATGCTTTTGATCTTGCCTTCATCGGAGAACTTCCTGATATGTGTTTGCGTGCAAGCCCAGAAATTTGACTCATGAGTCTGAGTGGTATATATGCCATTCACTCAATCTAGGCGGTTTGTTACCAAATGTTAACATTCGTTAGAAAACTATATACTGTTGATTTACCCCATCTCAAGTGAAGTTTCTTTCCAGAGGATTATTTAACGGGCGATGCCGCCGTCCTTGGAACTTTTGCCGTCCGATTCCGAGTGACTGGAACTTTTGCCCGATCGCTCCCTAAAATAAAAAGGAAATCCTCTGCGGTCGTACTCGATCGAGGTCGTACCGAGGAATGGGATTCGGTCGTGCCAATTTAATGCCCTACCTGAAAAAATTATAGCTGATGGCAACGCATCTGTTTGCTGGCAACGCTCGACTCCTACTCAGCTTTTGTTCTAGTTTGGGAGGGCGATCGACATTTTCTTCAAAAATCTTAGCCAATGAGGCTGGTTTGAAACGCTGCACAGCTTGACAGCGAGCTGGACGGACCGCCGTAGGTGTCGGCCACAGCATCCAAAAAGTATGATTTGATTCATGGCAGAAGCATTTCTCAACTGTAGGCCTCCGATCCCAACCACGATCGCAATCAGTGATTCTACCCAATTTTTCAATTATTTAATCTAAAATCGGAAATGGTATGACACCGGGCGTAGCGAGATCCCAGACTGTTGGCAAAAGGCTATATTTTCGTCGCGCAGTTCTCGGCGGGCGAATTCCAGCACTCAAAATACCCGAAATTTCTGAAATTGTCAATTTTTGTGTTTTTTGCCGGCACCCAACTCCGATCGCCTTTGAACTCAAAAGTCAGTGAGAAATATTCGTGCGTTACCTGTTGTGCTTTTCCCAACTATCTTCAATCAGTCTTTTGCGAGTAATAAGTTCTCGGAATTTGACTCATCTGTGGCACTCACCACAAGTTGATATTTCTGGTATTCTAAAGTCTCACACTCTTGTTTGGAAAAAATCAAAATCTGTACAAAAGACGCCTGAATAACTTAAAGTTATTTGTGAAAAAAAGTAAGTATGAATCAATTTAAAAAAACTACAACCAAGCTGCATCAAACGATAGGGAAAGATTCCGATCGCACTTTGCAACTAGGTCAGCTTCCTTTGAGCGAGATCTCCTTAGAAATGACTGAGGCCGGAGCTTTGAGGACATTTAGCAGTCTAGACGATCGCCCGCAGGAAACCCCAGCCAGAGCCGAAAAAAGACGCCGGAGGGTTGATGGCAAGAGCAATCGAGCTCGATCGCCTGTGGTTTCTAGCGCCTTTCTCAAGTGGCTGCTACCGCGTTTGAGTCGATCGAAAGGTGGGTTGGCGGCTTTCACCCTGGCAGCAGTTTGGGGGTGGTGGAACAGTCAGTTATTGGTTTCGACAGGGCTGGGGATCGCAGCGATGATGCTGGTTTACCGAGGGCAGTCCGGGGAATGGCAATTGCTGCGATCGAAAGCCGAGCAATTTTGGCAGAGCCCGAACCGCCGGTTGGTTTTAGCAGTAGGCGCCGGCGGGATTGCTACCTTGGGTGCTTACATGAGTTTGGCGATTTGGGCGGACTCTGAGAGCCACTGGATGGCTTTGAGCCTGATTTTGCAGAATTTTGGCACGATCGCGATTGCAGGGCTGTTGCTGCGCCAAGCGCTGAGTCTGGGATCCTCAAAAGATGAAGATGAAGCAGCGCTCGATCGGATCTTGGGAGATTTGACTGATGCTGACCCTGTGAAGCGTTTGATTGCAGTGCGGCAAATGACCGATTTGGTGAATCAGGGTGGGTTTAACCGCGTGACTTCTGTCAAAAGTTGGAGCGCCCGTTCCCGGGCTGCCGAGTGCTTTCGCCTGATGTTGAGTCGGGAACCCGAGGCTATAGTCCGCAATGCCATTCTTGAAGGTTTGCAGACTTGGGACGATACTTATGGCATTGTTTTAGAATCCAAAAATAAAGTCATCGACTATTAGCTGACCGTCAAAAGCATAAAATGTAATGCGATGAATGTTCGGGGCTTTGACGCGCAGGGGTGTGTTGGGCGCGATCGGAGAATTAGACCCTGCTAGATTCGGCGCCGGCATTTCATCTTGAACGATCGGGTTACCGTCGATGTCGCAAGCAGATAAAACCGTTCGCCGCGAACTGGTGACAAGTCCTGCTACGCTGCGAACTGGATACTTGAAACTTACTTCTATCAGTCCGCTTTTTGGGGCGCCCATTAACACTGTTGACCCAGAAACCGTCAGGAATGCTGGGTTTGAAGGTTGGATGGCGACGGTATTGCTAAAAGTCACTCCCCAATGGGCAAACTGGTTTTCTACTACTTCAAAGCATTTCAATTCTTCTAAAGCTAGGCGAACCATTCCCGGTGCGCTGACGCGCGATCGCACATCTAACCCTGAACCCGATCGTTCTGGAGTGGCGACAAATGTCTGTTTGCCGTTTAAATCCATGCTTCGACAGGCAGTATCAAACTCTGCAAACCCGTCAGCTAGAAGACTTTTTGCATCAACCATAAAACCCTCGCGATCCCGTTTCCTAAGCAGTTGCATTTTTTGAACCTCCCTGATATTAGTTGTTTGTTGTGTTTTGGAATTGATAACGGCGAGACTCATGATTTTATTGCCTGCAATCAGAGGTATCGAAAACCCATCGCCCGCCTTTTAACAGAAACCTTCGACGTTAAAAGCCACTGCTCCGTAAAATATGGTAATTAATTATTTGCGATCGGCTCTCGGCTGTAAACCTGCCGCGATTAAAAGCTAGATCTGATACCGCTGCTTTCCGAGTGCCTGCTTTCGGAGTCGGCGAACCGACTTGATTGTGTTGAGGGGTCTTACCCATCATTTTGTTATTATCTCCGATCGCAAGTAGTTTGCAACGGTGAGGATAACTGCACAACCTGAGCGCGCAGATCGCAAAACTTAGTTGCTGTGTGTAGTTTCAGGCTTCACTTGTACTAAAATAGATTGAAATCAATACTGAATCTTTACAAAAACGGCGCCAGCTTTGCAATCTTTTTAAATAAAGACGAGGCGACCCGCGAAACTCTACAATCTCACAGCGATTGAGGCTTATTTATGCTTGTTCCTCTCGGCTTCGGTCAGCGATCGATCGTGACTTCTCTCGGCAGAATGGTATATTACACTGCTGAAAAAATGCCTTGGATCGGATTGCCGAACTCAAATTCGGAAAATAAACCGAACTTAGTATTTTTTCACGGCTTTGGGGGCGGGTCAAGTGCCTACGAATGGTCGAAAGTTTATCCGGCTTTTGCAGCGGAATATCGAGTCTTAGCACCGGATTTAATCGGTTGGGGGCGATCGGAACATCCCCAAAAAAATTATCAGGTCGAAGATTATATCACATCTCTGATCCAATTTATCGAAAAAACTTGCGGAAGTCCTACGGATGTGATAGCTTCTTCGCTGACAGGGGCGATCGCGATTCGAGCTGCGATCGCCCGCCCGGATCTGTTCAAATCGCTGATTTTGACGATTCCCAGCGGTTTGTCAGACTTCGGACAAGATTACGGCAGCAGTTTCTTTGCTAAACTCGTCAACACTCCAATTTTAGACCGCTTGCTCTACAGTACGGGCATTGCCACAGATGGCGGCATTCGCAGCTTTTTAGAAGAGCGCCAATTTGCCGATTCCCGTCGAGTCTACCAAGAAATTGTCGATGCTTATCTGCAATCTGCTTTGGAACCAAATGCAGAATATGCAGCCTTGTCTTTTGTGCGGGGAGATTTGTGTTTTGATTTGTCACTTTATATCACTCAGCTAACAACACCGACTGCGATTATTTGGGGTGAAAAATCTCAGTTTACTAGCCCCGAGATTGGCCAGCGGTTGGCTAATCTCAACCCGGATGCAATTAAGGTTTTTCAAACTCTGGAAAATGTGGGTTTGACTCCGCAGTTGGAAGTTCCGGCTGTGACTATTGGTTTAATTCGGCAGTATTTAAGGTTGTTTTCTTAAGAGTAAAGAAGTTCGGCAACCAATTCTGTAACGGATTTGACGGATGTCACGGATAGAGGTTCCAAGTTCGAGGAAAGAAGAAGGTCTGCTCGTGTCTGGGACGCAACTGTCAAAATTAATCAAGGTACGTAGTTGGGCTTGAGCCTCCTTTAAATATATGTGTAAAGAGGGCTGAAGCCCAACTACGTACCTATTTGACTGTCAACTGACTATTCTTTGACTCGCACGTTGATGACGCTGGCGTTGAAATCGAAGCAGGGTAGTTTTATTGTCGGGAGATGAAAGCATCGCTCAAAATTAATCAAGGTACGTAGTTGGGCTTTAGCCCTCTTTAAATATATGTGTAAAGAGGGCTGAAGCCCAACTACGTACCTATTTGACTGTCAACTGACTATTCTTTGACTCGCACGTCGATGACGCTGGCGTTGAAAATGTATTTTTTGCCTTCAAGTTCGAGAGTAGTTCCGATTTTGACTTTCATATTTCCTAAAACCGGGCCGTTTTCAGTAATTTGACCTTTCCCCTCTAGAGTAAATCTCATATTTCTGCTGAAAGATTCTTCTTCTCTAGGATCTGGGACAGCTTTTAAGGTGCCGTTGGGCTGAGGAACTGCGAGGGTTCTAGTTATGGTTTTTACCTCTTTGATTGTAATCTGACCAGAGGGCTGGTTGCGGATTACTACGTTGATTTTATCGCCGGCTTTGAATAACTCTTGAAAGTTTGTGCCTTTGAGTCCGATCGCAATTGCATCCATTTCTACGGTTTTGACGCTGGCGCCGCCGACTTGGGCGACGGAACCGCCGGAAGTACCGGGAAAGAAGAAGATGCCGACTGCAACTAGCAGCACAATCATTGCTGCACCTACGTCTAGAATGCTGAGTTTGCCGAACAACCGGCCTTGAGAATCCAAAATTTTCATAAATCGCTTACTTAATTCACTGACAGCGACAGGAGTATCTGTACAAGCCAAAAGATATTACCACAACGATCGCCCAAAATCCGCAGGACTTGGAGAGTGGGGGATGGGAAGAGGGGGAGATGGGGAGAGGGGAGAGTGGTTAAAATTTAGGAACAAGTTAAAATAGCAACTAAGTAGCGTTATATTTCGTCTGCCGATTTAGTGACTTTTTGAGTTTTTCCTAAAAAAAAAGACCGGGCGGTTGAAACCGCGTCTATACAAACAAAACCTGCCTCCGCAGGTTGAAGAAGCGACGGTTGAAATTACATTATTTTCTTGAGTCTCGCGTTTCGCGGACGGGTGCATCTGGCGCAAGGAAGAGGGCGAAGCATGACCGCATATAAGTTATTAGTTATAATCTCCTATTTTCTGCGGTCATGCTTCGCCCCTACGAATATATAGCGGTTCTCAGAAAGATGAGGTATGTTGTTGGGCTTCAGCCCTCTTGGTTTAAGCGGTTATATAAGCTGTCAGTCATACCTCATCTTTTTGATAAAGGCTATATTCGCCTTGCGCCAGATGCACCCTAGCGGACTTTGTTTTTGTAGATTCGGTTTCAACCGACATCTTATCTCCTTCTTCCTTCTTCCTTCTTCCTTCTTCCTTCTTCCTTCTTCCTTCTTCCTTCTTCCTTCCTTCTTCCTTCTTCCTTCTTCTAGGGCGTATAAATCATGTTAAAAGGTTTTTGGTTGACTTGTCGGCGTAGTTGTGGCCGGGGGATTTATCTATTTCTGTCGGTGATTGTGGCTGCGGGTATCTGCGTGATTTCCCCACAACCGACTCAAGCATTTTCTTTACCGGAACTGATTTTGCGGGGGATTCAAGTTATTCAATTGTCGAATATGTCCGATCGCCAGGAGGTGACTGTTGGCCGACAAATCAATCAGCAGTTGACGAGTAGGGAGTTTAGGATCGATCGCGATCGGGCTACTACAGCATACATCAACCGCATCGGTCAGCGACTGGCCCAAGAAAGCGATCGCCCGGATATTCCTTATACTTTTCAGGTGATTGACGATAACAATATTAATGCTTTTGCGACGATGGGCGGTTTTGTTTATGTGAATAAGGGTTTGATGGCGGCGGCGGATAATGAGGCGGAATTAGCAAGCGTGATCGCGCACGAAATCGGGCATATTAGTGCTCGCCATTCGATTAAGCAAATGCGTCAAATGGCGATCGCATCTGGTGTTGCTTCGGCGACTGGGCTGGATGGTTCTAAGGCGGTACAGATTGGGGTGGAGTTGGCTTTGCGTCGCCCTCACAGCCGTCAAGCTGAGTATGAGGCGGATCAGTTGGGTTTGCAAACTATGGGGCGATCGGGCTACGCTCAATCTGGGATGGTTGATTTTATGAAGAAGTTGCTAAATAAGCCTTCTCCACCAAGTATTTTGAGCACTCACCCGGCGACTAGCGATCGAATTGCTGCGATTTCCCAGGCTATTGATCCGGATCTGGCTAGCGGTGAGGGTTTGAATAATGCGGCTTATAAGCTGGAAATGCGTCGGTTGTTGCGATCGTAGTTTTTGGTAGGGTGGGTGAGTTGCGTTGAAGTGCGATCGAACCCAAGCTGACGCATTCTATACAACCCATTTGAGATCTATTTTGCGTAAATCTGAGAAACCGGGTTTCTTTCTATATGTCTCGTCACCCAACCGAAAAACTCGTAGAAACCCGGTTTCTTGGCCCTTGCCTAAATCTGAGAAACCGGGTTTCTTTCTATATTTCTCGTCACCCAACCGAAAAACTCGTAGAAACCCGGTTTCTTGCCATGAGCCTAAATCTGAGAAACCGGGTTTCTTTCTATATTTCTCGTATATTTCTCGTCACCCAACCGAAAAACTCGTAGAAACCCGGTTTCTTGCCCCTTGCCTAAATCTGAGAAACCGGGTTTCTCTCTATATTTCTCGTCACACAACCCAAAAACTCAAAGATGTCAAATGGGTTCTATAACTGACACATAAAACTCAAGAAACCGGGTTTTTCACCGAGATTAAGTTTTTGGAGTTTCAATCCCCTTGCGGGGGAGTGGTTTGGGAAAGAAGCAAAATTCCAAGTGATTTGGCAATCAAAATCAAGAAGTTTCAATCCCCTTGCGGGGAAGTCGTTTGGGAAAGTCAACAAAGTCAAAACCTTGAGTTTAACAATTTCATGTTTCAATCCCCTTGCGGGGGAGTGGTTTGGGAAAGTTCAGTGCAGAGAGGTACAAGAAAGCATACCGTTTCAATCCCCTTGCGGGGGAGTGGTTTGGGAAAGACTGTTTCTGTCTCGGGTGCACTCGCACAACGTTGGGGCGTTTCAATCCCCTTGCGGGGGAGTGGTTTGGGAAAGAACCTATAGAAGCGGAAGTTGAAATTCTGACTTTTAATAGAGTTTCAATCCCCTTGCGGGGGAGTGGTTTGGGAAAGCTGACAGAGAACAAACTTCCAAAGTTCCAGAATCTTGTTTCAATCCCCTTGCGGGGAAGTCGTTTGGGAAAGAAGGGGAAATAATAAACCATTGTTGCTTTTTGTTTCAATCCCCTTGCGGGGAAGTCGTTTGGGAAAGTTGTATTTTCGCCATCGTTGGCGGATCGTCGCAGAAGTTTCAATCCCCTTGCGGGGAAGTCGTTTGGGAAAGTGTCTTTTCTGTCCTTATGGCAGCTTTAGCCACTCTCGTTTCAATCCCCTTGCGGGGAAGTCGTTTGGGAAAGTTGGCTAAGAAGCCAGGCGACAATTATTGCGGAATTTGGTTTCAATCCCCTTGCGGGGAAGTCGTTTGGGAAAGCTAACTCAATTTTAATTGTTGGAACAGACATCAACAGTTTCAATCCCCTTGCGGGGAAGTCGTTTGGGAAAGCCACGAAATTATTCAAGTTGCCAAGGAGGTACTTGGTTTCAATCCCCTTGCGGGGAAGTCGTTTGGGAAAGCAGACCAATTACAAGAATTAAATTTCCAGCAACCCTGCGTTTCAATCCCCTTGCGGGGAAGTAGTTTGGGAAAGGCTCGAAGAAATGAGCTATGGAGAATAGAAATGAAAACGTTTCAATCCCCTTGCGGGGAAGTAGTTTGGGAAAGTTTTGCGAAATATTGTTTTCCGAAAGTCAAATACAGTTTCAATCCCCTTGCGGGGGAGTGGTTTGGGAAAGGATTTGGGTTTGTGTATAAATTTTTCTTCGGAAGAAACAATGTTTCAATCCCCTTGCGGGGGAGTGGTTTGGGAAAGTGGATTGTTTGTTGTTTTAGTTTCTGGTTTAATCCAAAAGTTTCAATCCCCTTGCGGGGAAGTCGTTTGGGAAAGTTGACTATCAATTTTTGGAACCGGGCCGTTCAAGCTCAAGAAGTTTCAATCCCCTTGCGGGGAAGTCGTTTGGGAAAGCGACGTGTTTCGTTGCAACTGGCGGACGGCGTTCTCGTTTCAATCCCCTTGCGGGGAAGTCGTTTGGAAAAGGTACTTGTAACAAGACAGTTACGATTTTTACTGAGGAACGGTTTCAATCCCCTTGCGGGGAAGTCGTTTGGGAAAGGCTATACGAAATTCGGAGTACTTTGTACCTCTAAATGTTTCAATCCCCTTGCGGGGAAGTCGTTTGGGAAAGAGTTCGGCTACAAACCCTTACCCAGAGAGCGTTCCAGACGCCAAATCGACGCACCGTTTTTTCACTCTCAATAAATGGGGGGTCATCTTCAACAAGCATAGGATTGAAAACGCTCAACCCCAGACTACAAAGACAATCGACGCACCTCAACGAAAGAATCAGGGTTTCACCGATCGCCCTAGGTGCGTCGAAATCACTTGCGGCAATGAAACCCACCGCAGCCGATCGCCACCTAGATCAAAATCGCTTGCAGTAATGAAACCAACCGCAGGCGATCGCAAAATCTATTCAATTTTCAAAGTTCCGCGTGAAAAACCCTTGCTTTCCACTACTACAAACAATAGAGACTCAAGAACAGATTGTCAAGTTTTTCCCAGCACTTCGTTAGGAATTAAGCCTCTTGTTGAACAACTGAGCTCAACTGAGCTTTCAACTGAGCTTTTGGAGGTGGAATCTGCGGCTTCAATTGTCTGACAACTTCATCAAACGGCAAAATCCGCACTTGATTGTTAAACACATTTACCTGATAAACTCTGCGATAACTCAAGTCAAATCCAGTCAGCCAGCCACTTTTTGGATGATAAGCACCCGTGTCAATATCCAACCACCCTTGGCCCCTGACTAATTCCCCAGGCCTCACACCCTCAAAGGTAAACGTGATCGTGTGACCGGTAATAATTAATTTATCGGGAAAATACGGTTTCGGCATCGCATGAAATTCCTTGCGAATCCAGCACAATTGTTCGATCGACTGTTTGTCAATTGGCATAGTTGGATGCACACCCGCGTGCACCAGCCAGATATCCCCTAAGTCTAAATGCGTTGGGAGCGATCGCAACCACTCTAAGTGTTTGTACGGCATCATCCCTGTATCCTTGTAACTAGCGACAGTCGCATCCCCACCGCTGTACAGCCAAGACTGCCACGCCCGCATATCCACAGAGGGCCCCGACAAAGCATCTAACATCAGTTGTTCGTGGTTTCCCAGCAGCGTTTGGTAGGGGCTTTGCTGCACAAAATCTAATACCTGAGCGCTTTTCGGCCCGCGATCGATTAAATCTCCTAAAAAATATACGCGATCGTCTGAGCTCGGGGCGAGTGCCTCTAGCAAAAGCATTAACCCGTCGTAATGCCCGTGTACGTCCCCAATAACAATGCGCCGCTGGTTCACTGTATTTATCCGCTTTCCTGAATCGAAACCTTAATTACTCGCTTATAGCATCTGATTTAGCTGCTATTTCCTCCGATCTTTCGCTGAGGAGGGGTGTCACCCATTATACTACTTTTATAAACTTTTGGTAAAGTTCACAATTTTGTTTGCGTAGTTACAGATCGCAACACTGAGAAGTTTTCCCAGCTTTCGGTATAAGTGAAGTACAAAGATACCCTAGAAACACGGGAGTGCCCTCTCCTGCAAGTCTTTCAGAGAATTGATAACCGCTGTTAATTGTGCTTTGGCAATTGCTACTACCGAGTCAGTCGATTTTAGATTGACTCAACAATGATTTCACCGAATAGCATGGGTTTGAAGCCCCAGCATGAAGGCAGATTGTGATAATAGCGGAGTTTAAATCTCCGTTCTTATCACTTCGCTGTCAACTGTCAACTGTCAACTGTCAACTGTTTAAGGTGCAGGATGCGCCAGCGATGAGTCGATCGAGCAAATCGAAAATAACTCTAGCTAACGCACTCTACAATACTACTGAGTCAAAGCCTTGAGGAAAGTCTGCATTTCTGCTAACAAACCTTTCTTTTTTAGCGGTTTTGCCGGTGCAGTCGAATCCGGATCGGCGACTCCCATAGCTTTCGCTAAAATCCGTTCTAAATCGTCTCCCACAGGTTTTTGGGCAGTTTCCGAAATTAATTTGTATTCGTCGTTTATTTCCAGCCAGACTTGCCACGGTTGCGGATAGCAGCGGAATAAAGCTGCCGTATCTAGCGGCCTGATGTAATAGCAAGATTCGATTTTGCTCAGGAATCGATCGCGCAACTGACGGCCTGCATACCCTATACCTATAGTAGCAACATCTTCCAGGCGCGGGTTGAGCAAGATCACAGGGCGGCCCGCCGCAGCCATATAAAGTTTTTCGACTTGCGATACCTCTACCGCCGCCGGATTCACCAGCAAAAACAGTTCATCTTCCGGTGCTATATTATCTTCAACAGGAGTGCGGCTGCTGCCCAAATCACTTATTTTAAAAGGTACTTCTCCCCAATCGCGGCGGGCGAGGGCGGCTGCACCAGCATCGGGAAAAAAGACTTTCATCCCGGAGTGGCTTTCCTCAAATTCTGGTAAGAATTGTTGCGTGATCGACTGTGCTTGCAGGGCGATTTCGGGAAAGACTAATTCGACTTGCAGGAGATTCATGCCATCCGAGAGGGCGGCGGCGGTGGCTATGCGCGATTGGGCGATCGCATCATTGAGATCGTTAGGCAGTTCTGTCATTAATCTTATTATTCGTACTCGACTTCTCTCAATCCAATTTTACCGCATTAAGCTAATCAAAATTTAAATTAGACTTAATAAATAATCAAAATCTTGTGGGGTGGGCTTCCAGCCCGCCCGAAATATGCAATTCAAATATGCCACAGCTTAAGCTACAAAAGCTAACACGGACACGGGCGAACCGCAACCTCCCAAAAGGTGCAATATTCCGATCGCCAAAGTGAAGTCTGCCGCAGGTAAAAAGTGGAGATTTGCCAGATTTTCCAGCACAATTCGCTGCTGTTGCAATACCATTTTATTCACAGCAAAACTTTCATCTTGTCCCGGATCGACTCCGTGAGTGTCAATACCAATTCCCGCAATCGATCGCTCTTCCAGCAAAAATTGAGTTGCAGCTTGACCAAATCCCGGAAAGTGGCAAACTCCGCCATCGTCAGGATTGAAAAATGCTCGCTCATCATTCCATTTAGCTTGCCATCCAGTATATAATAGAACTAGATTTTCCGGTTCAATAAATTTGTGCTGGCGTTCCCAATTCAATATATCATCTATCGTTAAAGTGTAATCGGGATTGGCAAGACATTGCTCCCGAAGGTCGATCGCAATTCCGGGCAAAACTAGAGACTGGGGCGCATAACTATCAACACTCGCGCCTGCTGGATAGAAGGTATTCGGTGCGTTGATGTGAGTGCCGCTGTGTTCTCCCATGGAGAATTTTCTCAGGAAATAGCCGTTTTTGTCTATTTCAGATACTATTTCAAATTCCGGCGCTGGATCACCCGGCCAGATGGGAATCTGTGGATGAATTGCATGGGTTAAGTCTATAATGTCGCGGTAGGCGATCGTTTTTAAATTATTTGAGTTACTGTTTGAGTTAAAGTTGTTTGTCATCGACACAAAAACTCAGGTTAGCTGATATACCTACAATATTAGGACGGGCAAGATGCCCATCCCACATTTTTTTTTCTTCTTGTGGAATGGGCATCTTGCCCCTTCCAGATGCCCATCCCACATTTTTTTCTTCTTGTGGAATGGGCATCTTGCCCGTTCCAGATTCAAATCAAAATCAACCTAGCTGAATCACTCTAGAATGCGATCGAGCGTCGCTGCCATCACATCCTTTGTTTGCCCGGAAACAGTATACACCAAAGCCTCTCGATAAACTCTTCCAGCCGGGTGCAGCCTACCGTTAGCCGCACCGCTAGAAACCACCACCGCAGCGTGCCCGCACCGCACAGCCAAATCAATAGCTTCCGCTCGGAGCGCTAATTGTTCGGCTTTTGAGCTATGTTGAGATTGTAGGAAATGCTGTTTTAGCCGATCGAGCTTCTGTTCCAATTTTGTGCAAGCCGCCACAATCGCAGGCGAATCTTTAACTATCGCCGCCGCTACAATTACATCCAATCCCGCGCGAATACAGCCAAAAGTAACCGGCACAAAATTCAGGATATTTTTGCTGTCATTTTCCGCAATCCAACCGACAGCTTTAACCGAAATTATTTCCGATTCATGCAACAACCAATTATTAAGACTTGCTGTCACAGTATTAGTCGAATTCATCGCGATTAACGGCATGATTTCGCTGACAGCTATTTTACCAGATTCCCGTTCAATATTAGCAAAAGGCAGCAAACCAAAAACCGCGCGATTGTCTGGAAGTACCGCAGCCACAATAAACTTTTCAAACAAGCCAAAACCAGTAATCCAAGGAACATTCCCCGACAGTAGATAGCCATCTTTTACGGGAGTTGCGGTGACTGCCGGATTGCCCGTTAGCGAAGCCCTCGAAGAGGATCGCCTCAAATGCGAAAACCCAACACCCAAGCGTAACTCTTTTTGGGCGATCGCGCGCAAGTATCTGCCTTTTAGCATTTCATTGTCACTGCCAGCAATCATCGCAGTTGCGCTGTGGTGCTGAGTTTGCAGAAAAGACAAAGCCCCAGAATATCGCGCCGTCAATTCCTGATATTGGTAAAAAAGCTCCGGTGGAATACCCGCGCCGCCGTATTTTTGGGGAAAGCGCAACGCTAAGAGCGATCGATTTTCCAATCCTAAAAGTGCTGTTTTCAGCGCTTCCGAGTCACTGTCGATAATTTCCGCGCGGGGTGCAACGCACTCTTTTAGGTAACTTTCCGCGCTGTTTAGAATATATTGAAAATCCATTTTTTATGATGATTTTATAGAAGACTGGGCGGTTGAAACCGCGTCTATAGAAACAAAACCCACCTCCGTGGGTTGAATCTTCAGACTCGGCGGTTGAAACCGCGTCTACACAAACAAAACCCACCTCCGTGGGTTGAAGACAATGCGGTTAAAATTATATGAGCTTCTTCAGTCTGCGGAGGCAGACTTCCTTTGTGTAGACGCGGTTTAAACCGCCGTTTCTTCAGTCTGCGGAGGCAGACTTCCTTTGTGTAGACGCGGTTTAAACCGCCGTTTTCCTGGTTTAAACCGCCGTTTTCCTGGTTTAAACCGCCATCTTAATTAATCATTATTCCCAAACTTTCCAAGGAGCCTTCCCTTCATCCCAAAGCTCGTTTAAATACTTATATTCCCGATAAGTATCCATCGCATAAAAGAAGCCTTCATGGCGGTAAGCCATCAACTGTCCATCTGCTGCCAAACGCTGCATTGGCTCCTGTTCTAAAACACAATCATCCTCACCCAAATACTCAAATATCCGGCGGTTAAATATAATATATCCAACACTAATCCAGCCGTCTATTTGAGGTTTTTCAGCAAATTCTCGTACTTGACCTTCACTGTCAACATCCAAAATCCCAAAACGTGAAATCGGGCGAAATGTAGTTACAGTTGCCAGCTTACCGTGAGACTTGTGAAACTCCATCAATTTATCGATATTGACATCAGCAACTCCATCACCATAAGTCACCATGAAATTCTCGCCATCGATATATTTTTCGATCCGTTTTACCCGCCCTCCCGTCATGCTTTCTGCACCAGTATCAGCCAGCGTTACATGAAAATTTTGTTCGCGATGTTCCTGCTGATAAGTGATGGTATTTTTCCGTCCCAGACATATCGTAAAGTCATTGTTCATGGCTTCATAATTCAGGAAATATTCTTTAATCATGTTGCCGCGATAGCCCAAGCAGACAATGAAGTTTTGGAAGCCGTAGTGGGCGTATATTTTCATGATGTGCCAAATAATCGGGCGCCCGCCGACATCAACTAAAGGCTTGGGGCGAAATTCTGTTTCTTCTCTCAGACGAGTACCAAGACCGCCCGCTAGGATGACTACTTGCATTTTTTCACCTTTTGAAAACTTATCAATTAATCTATCATCAATTATCTGGGATTTTTTCAAAGAATTATTAATAATTTCTCAGATTGAGTGAAGCTTTGTAAACCCTAACAAAATTATATTCTAAATACAATGTAGGGTGCGGACTGTGCATCGCGCACTTAAATGCTGCGTGCAATTCCTAACTCACTCAGTCCCGGACGCATCAACCTCAAAAAAACCTGGTTTTTAACCTAATTTGTGGGTGAGAGCGGGGTGCATCTCAATTTTGAAGAGGGCGAAGCATGACCGCATATAAGTTATTAGTTATAATCCTATATTGACTACGGTCATGCTTCGCCCCTACAAACATATTTTCCTTGCGTGAGATGCACCCTGAGAGCGCATAATTTTCGTAAAAAATTTGGTTTCTAGGCACCTGTGCGTCCAGGACTATCACTAATGCTAAACTAGGAAACAGACAAAAACATTAGACAACTATACTGAACATCAAAAACAACAATGAAAAGTCAACTCGATCGCCTAAAAAGATTTTTAGGTATAATCTGCGCGATCGCCTCAATCACAATCTTATTGCACTCGGCAATATCCGCTGTTGGTGGCGCTGTTTTTGCAGGGGAAATCTCAAATATACCACAAACCACCATAGCCTTTGTCCCTAAGATACCGGGCGGCGGATTGGATGTTCACGAAGCCGCAGGAGGACACACTTTAGAGAGACACGTTGGTAAAACAGAAGGAGAATTAGCACAGCGACTCGGACGAGAAATGGAAATTGCTGCTGCATCTTCCTTTGCTAACCGTTCCGTCGCTGAAGCGGCGATTGCGGAAGCAATGTCCAAAAATCAAAGTGCGATCGCCTCCTGGGTAAAAAAAGGAGGCAATCGTTATACGATCGACTACAACGCCAACAGAACAATTGGCATTACTCTGCGCCGCCGCTCATCCAAAGCAACTCCAGTCTCTCGCCTGAAAATCGTCCTCCAGCGCAGCAATAAATTACCTCCCGGATACTTTATTCTCACAGCTTATCCCCAATGATCGATCAATTTCCTAATTTAACCCAATTTTTCAGTTCCTACTTTCACCAAGAGTGGGCGCTAGAAGCTGACACTCCCAGTGATGTAGTCAATAACTACCTGAACAGCGAACCCCCCGCAAGTATTGAAGCTGCATCGCAAGAACTTAGTCAACTGCTAGAAATGTCGATTTCCGAACCAGATTTAGAAACCTTCGTCCTGGATGAATTAGGCTGTTACTATGACCCACAATCGAAAAATCAAACTGTCAGAGAATGGCTGGAATCCGTGCAGCAATCGTTGATAAATCTCCGATGATTCGGCGGTTGGAAACCGCTACTACACAAGCCAAGTCTGCCTCCGCAGACTAAGAGATAGAGGAGTATTTAAGCCTGATTTTTTTGTAGATACTGCCTACTATTTAGTCTCGCGTTGCGCGGACTTCGTTTGTGTAGTCGCGGTTTCCAACCCCCGGGTTTCTAACCACCTCGGATTTAAAATTAGATCGCACATTTCTCTCAAATCCCATCCATATTTCTTCGTCCGCGGAGGCGGACATCGTTTGTGTAGTCGCGGTTTCCAACCGCCGACTCTTGAGTGATTTTACTTGGTAATAGTCAACAAATAACCTTCATGAACTTTGACATTAGGAACAACATAAGTCAAGTTATTGCCAACAACCGAAACACTTTCTTCTTTAACCGTAACCAGCTTTTGCACAGCGCCTTCGAGATTGTTAGGAATCTTCTCTAATTTGAGACTAACTTTTTGACCGTTTTTAATCCCAAGCTGCTGCAAATTTACAAGATTCAAGGTAACGGTTGTGGCTGACGAATAATTGCGATCGAAATAACCCAAAAGTACCTGTGCTTTACCTTCGGGATTTGACTTGCTAGCTAAGGCCACAAGGCGATCGCTATCCGATCGACTCAGCACCCGCGAATTCACTCCATCAGCATAAGCTTTGTAAGTCCACCAAGCAGCCCTCGGCTCAAAAGTATTCGGCGTAACCATCCCTGTCAGCGTATTATTGAAGCAATTACTAACTTTTTTACCTACTGTTGTATCCCAACAAGCTCTGCAAGCACCATCAGCTCTTGCATACTCCAAGTTAGACAAATAACCTAAAATTTCCCCCGGCTGATACTGCGCTAATTCTCCGACAATTTCGTTGACATAAATCTTTTGCAATTTTAGTTCCTTGTAAAAGGGACTTTGTTGGAAATTGCGTTTAGCATCAAATACGTGATCGTCAACAAATAAAATTATGGTATCATTGAGTTCGTGCCAAGCTAGGAAATTTACTTCCAGTTTGTTCGCTTTGCAGTAATCCAAAAAAGCGGCGAGATATTCTTTGTTGTAAGTGCTGATGCTCGGCCCGCCAATCATCGCTGACGGCCCCAATTCTTGCCGCAAGATTTTGTAAGCCCTTTTGTAAGTTTCAAAGAATTGTTCTCTGCTTCCCTTCCAAAACGGATTTACTAAATCTGGTTCGTTCCAGATATCCCAAATAATTTTTTTGCCCTTATTCTGTTGGGCTAACTGTCGGATGAAGGCTTCCCATGCGGGGTAATTTTGATAGGGCCAGCCTTTGGGGTTGCTGCCGTAGCCCCAGAGGTCGCTAACTAATAGTTGAAATTCGGCTCCGCTGGCGATTACTCGATCGTAAATATCGAGTCTTCCGGCGCGCCACAGCTTGGGCTGCAAGGGCTTAATGGAGCTATCGGGGGGCTTGCTGGGGTCGATTCCGTGCAAGAAGCCGCTCATGGAGGTGATACCGGTGGCTGGCTGTCCAAAATCGACTGTGACGTTCGATCGCATTTGGGCAATTGTTGGCTGCTGCCCAAAATACGCGATTAACAGGATTGTTACCAAAGCTAAGCAAATTGGCAGCAGCTTATTAATAGGTTTGAACTTGAAGGTGAATTGCATATTGTATGTGGTTGCAAACAGAAAAAGACTTCAATTCAATCAAGGTATGTAGTTGCGCTTCAGCGCTCTTTGTTTATATATTGAAAGAGCGCTTTCATCGCAACAACGTACCTTAAAATGAGTTCTTTCCAAGGTATGTAGTTGCGCTTCAGCGCTCTTTGTTTATATATGAAAGAGCGCTTTCATCGCAACAACGTACCTTAAAATTTAACGAGACAAGGCGAGTTCAAAACCCTGTACTAATTCCATCAATTCTTGCCAAGCTTCGGAATTAATCAGCGCACAAGTATCGAATTGCTCCCCTTTCTCTGAAGATAAGGCAACAAAATTTACGATCCAACTCAAGATAGTTTCGCTTGTCAACAATGGCGTGCATTTCCAAGCTGAGTGCAACTTCTCCACCATCCCGGACATATCCCCGCGCTCCCAAGCTTGCCAAGCCTGCCATACTAGATAATAGTAATGGAGCATACTGTCAACTTTTTCGATCTGCTTTTGGACTTTGGGGGCGATCCTCTTCGAGGGCTTCGCTAACGCAAATTTGTCTCGATTGCCACTAGCAGACAAGACTTGGGCGACAACTTCTGAGTATTCCAACAGCATCCGTTCTTCCTTAAAAAGCTCTTGGGCCCGCTGTTTGCAAGCTTGTCCTGCAAGCCTCCGCAATTCGGGATTTTGGGCCCATAGTTCTACCGTTGCGGCTAACTCTTGTGCTGTCTGTTGCGCGTCAATTGTCGGATCGGCGATTAACTTTCCGGTATCTCCCAACTCTTCGGGAATCCCGCTGACTGCTGTAGCAATTACGGGCAATCCCTTCGCCATTGCTTCCATCACTGCTAGCGGCATTCCCTCTGCTTTGGATGATAAAATAAAGATGTCGCTGGCATCCAACCAATCGGCAATATCCCACCGCTGGCCGATAAATTTAACTTGTTCGGTGACTCCTAATTCGTTGACAGTTGCTCTCAATTCCGGTTCCATGTTGTCGTGGGTGGTGGAACCGGGGCCGGCCCAAACGAAATATAGCTGGGGCCAAATAGGCAGATTTTTCAGTTTGGCGATCGCCTGCAATTGATACTGATATCCTTTAATTGGAGTCAGTCTCGCCGCCGTGAAACAAACCACAGCCTCTTCGGGAATGCCTTGTTCTTGGCGCAGGCGTTGGCGGGTTGAGAGATTGGGCGGTTCAAAGTAATTGTTCGGCCTGCCGTAATAAATTACTTTACCCCATTCCCGAGGCATTTTGAACAAACTCTTAAACAAGTTTAAATTCTCGTCGGAAACAGCTATCACCGCTTTAGCTAAGTTGTACTGATAGGCCACTGCATCGAAATAGGGAACCTGATCTCCACGGTTAAAAGTCTTATAAGTGCGATCGATATAACCCAGAGTAATTACATAAGGTATGTTCTGTTTGAGTGCAACTTGTTTCGCAGCAAAATTTGCCATCGGCCAGCCATCGCTAAATATAATTAAATCCGGTTTAGCTTCCGCGTAAATTCTTTCAGCATCGCTACAATTGTAGGCAATTCGCAAAAACTCCCTCATCGTATCGAACTCCAGCCAAATATGCTCGATACCTAGTTGTTGCTGTTCGGTAATTAAAGGATTAGAAGCTTTAGTTTGCACGCTAGTAACTCGGTAGCCGTCGGCTGCTAATTTGCAAAGTAGCGAGTGGTTGAACTGCGCCAAACCGCCGATTCCGTGGTCTTCTGCATAGACGAGTACGTGCGGTGCAAGCTGGCGGCCAATTGAACTAGGCTCTGATTTAAATTGATAGGTATTGTTGACTGCCTCCGCCACCATGTCTTGCCATTCTTTTAAATTGGTTAAGGCATAAGCATCAAAGTTGTTCGTGTATTTTTCCGAAGAAACTCTAAAAGTTTCCAACCATTTAAAAACTGTTTCTGTGCCATTATAAGGAGTATAGTACAGGGATTTTCTCAAACACTCGACCATCTCTGGCAAATATCCGTCGCGGTACATCCGCCACGCTATCCACACTAAAGACTTGTAACGTTCTGCCTTTTGTAATTGGCGTATGCGATCGGGCAAATTGGGTTGGGCGAAGAATTGCTCCATTACAATTTCCATGCTTTTCATCACTTTTTCCCCACCGGACATGAGATTGCTATCGTGCTGGCGGTAGCAGGTTAATATCTCTTTTAACCACGCACATTTGCAGCCTTTTAAACCCAAACGCAAAGCAAAATCTAAATCTTCTGTTGGCGGAAAGCGATGGTCAAAACCGCCCAGACGTTCCCACCACTCGCGCCGCACCATCATTGCACTGGGACGCACGCTTTTGTGCAGGACAAAGCTTTCTAAATCTAAGTTGGGCGTGTCTTCCCAAGGCATGACTGGGTAGATGTCTTTTCCGGTTTCATCAACCATCAACCAACCGTTTTGTACCATCCCTAAAGAGGGGTCAGCTTCAAAACAAGCAATTTGTTTGGCGAGTTTTTCTGGCAGGAAAAAGTCGTCGGCATCCAGAAATGCTAAAAATTCGCCTTTGGCCATTTCGCAAGCGCGGTTTCGAGCTTTTGCTGCTCCTTGATTTTCTTGATATACGTACTGAATCACATCGCGGTACGGCTCTAAAGTTTGCCTCGTATTGTCTGTAGAACCATCATCTACGACGATAATTTCCCAGTTTTGGTAAGTTTGATTTACAGCGCTCTCCACAGCTCTAGTAATGTAGTGTTCGCAGTTGTATGCCGGGATAATTACGCTGACTCGCGGTGTTTTTGAGGTAGGTATGCTAGCCATTATTTTTTTCCATTCTGGTAAGTTTCTTAACGATTGAAAATCGATTGTAACTCCGTAAGTTTGAGCGATCGCACTCAGACGCTTCTGCCAATCGGTGACTGTTGGCCTTAGAGGATAAGGACTGTACTGGATAGATTTTTGGAAAAATTCAACCGCCTCTACTGGATAGTTACTATAGTACAATTGCCAAGCCATCCAAGTCAATGCTTCGTAAAAAGCCGGATTTTCTAACTCGCGGATGTGCTGCGGTAAATCTGGTTTGGCGAAAAATTGCTGTTTTAAGGTAATAAAAAGATTGGCTTGTTTGAGAGCTTTTTTTATTGATACATTTTGATCGTGCTGGCGGTAGGATACTGTCACTTGAGGCAGCCATGCTGCTTCGCAACCCAAGAGGGCTAAACGCAGAACTAAATCTGAATCGTCTACTGAATCAAATTCTGAATTAAATCCGCCTGCAAGTTCCAGCCACTGACGTGAAAACATCATGGCGCTGGGAAGTACGGGCATTTGTACTATCCAAGTTTCTAAGTTCAATTTTGGGAAATATTCCCAAGCTTTGATATCGGAAATTTTGTCGCCTTGCTGGTTGACAATGCGCCAGCCGCTGTTAACAATTCCTAAGGAGAGTTGCTGGCGAAATAGGGATATTTGTGCTGCTAATTTATCTGGCAAAAAGAAGTCATCTTGATCTAAAAAAGCGATGAATTCGCCTTTGGATTCCTGAATTCCTCGGTTGCGGGCTGCTGCTACTCCGGCATTTTCTTGATATACGTAGCGAATTCTGTCGAAATAAGGCTGCAATACCTGATGTGTCTCATCTGTCGAACCGTCGTCTACAACGATTATTTCTAAATCTGTAAAAGTTTGGCACAACACGCTTTCTACCGCTTGTACGATGTAGCGAGATCCGTTGTATGCTGCTATAATTACGCTGACTTGCGGTGTGCGTGTGGCTGCTGACATTGTTTACCTGGTTGTTCAGTAGAAGGAAGAGGGAAGAGGGAAGAGGGAAGAGGGAAAAAGATATACACAACAAGCTTAAGCGCGAGCCGTATTTTGAGTTTTATTAGGTGGGTTTACTTAACTGGTTGCTATCTTAGTTTAATCGAAATATGTGTTTGCTCGACTTGCGTACAAATTAACTTAAACAGTCCTCGACGCACTCCGACAAAGAAACCGGGTTTTTTCCCAAATTTGCGAATCACAGCGCGTCTTCTCAGCAAAAACCCGGTTTCTGGCAACCTGTGCGTAAGTCCTATTAAAGTTCGTTAGCGTAGCCCTCGATGACGATCGCATAAATGCCATCCAGGTACTCGGTATTTACAGTCAGGCTGATGTCGGTGCACGATCTGGAGGATATTAGAGAGGTTTTGCTCTACAATTACACAGGGAATTATTACTAAACAGGAACGTTAAAAGTGAATTCAGAAACAGCCGCGGTTGATTTGCAACAACAGGCAGAAATATATTTAGCTTTAGGGAAGTTGGATCGGACGATCGCACTTTGCCACCAAATTCTCGAATCCCACCCCGATTCCGCCGAGACTTGCAAAACCTTAGGAAAGGCGCTGCAAGCTCAGGGTAAGCTAGAAGACGCTCGGTATTGGTATAAAGTTGCGATCGCCCACAAACCGGATTTTGCCGAAGCTTTTGCTAACCTCGGCACCCTCTGCGCTAGTTTGCAACAATGGCAAGAAGCGATCGACTGTTACCAAAAAGCGATCGCCCTACAACCAGACTTTGCAGGATTTTACCGCAATTTGAGCCGGATATTTACCGAAGTCGGTCAAGCTGAGCCAGCAGCCGACTGTTGGTATCAATCACTCAGCGTGGAACCGATCGACATACCGGAAGAATATCTAGATTTGGGCAATACTTTGTTGGCGCAAAACAAGCCACAAAAAGCTCTAGTTTGTTACCACCGCGCTATTTATTTAAACCCTAGTTGTTGTGAAGCTTACACCAAATTAGCCGAAGCTGCTAGCGCCCTAAAACAGTGGGACGAAGCTATTGTTAACTACCGCAAAGCTATCAAGCTGCAACCGGATATTTCGGAGTTTCATTACAAATTAGGCAATGTTTTGCAAGCCAATAAACTCTGGCGCCAAGCCGAAGCTGCCTACCGCGAAAGTATTGAGCTGAATCTGAATTCTTTTTGGTCTTACTACAATTTAGGCAGCGTTCTGCTCGAATTAGAACAATGGCAAGAAGCTATTATTGTCTACCGCACGGCTGTGGCAATTGACCCAAATTTTTCTTGGTCTTACTACAGCCTCGGTGAAGCTTACGGCAAATTAGAAAAATGGTCGGAGTCCGCAGCAGCATACCAGCAAGCTGTTGACTTAGATCCGAATTTTTCTGGTTCTTGTCACAAGTTGGGAGATGCGCTTTTTCAATTAGAAAAATGGTCGGAAGCTGCGACAGCTTACCAGCGGGCGATCGCTCTTAATTCAGATTTTTTTTGGTCTCATTATAATTTAGCATTAACTTTAGTTAAACTCCAGGATTGGTTGGCAGCAATCTTGGCATACCAGCGGGCGATCGAACTCAATCGAGACTTTTCTTGGGCTTACCACAATTTAGGAGAACCGCTGTTAAAAACCCAGCAGTGGAAAGCAGCAGCTACTGCTTATCAGCGCGCTATTGAACTCAACCCGAATTTTTCTTGGTCTTATTATAATTTAGGCGATGCTTTGACTGAGATCCACAACTGGAACGAAGCTGTTTCTGCTTACCTTTGTGCGCTGCAAATCGAACCGGATCTCCCCAACATTTACGCCAAGTTAGGCGATGCTCTCATCAAAAGAGTGCCGTCAGGTTTAGATCCGGCAACGAGTTACTATCACCACGAATTGCAGCCGCTGCACGCTCCTGAATTTTACTGCGAAACAGCCCAAAAGTTTGCCGAGAGCGATCGCCCCGACGCAGCTACAGTCTTGTACTTGATGGCGTTAGAAATTCGGCCGCAAGATGCCGCAATATCCGGGAAATTGGCGGAAATTTTGCAGAAAAAGGACTTGGCGGGCGATCGCAGTATATTATCAGAGTTGGAGAATGACGATATTCGCGATCGCTACATTGCCCGAGTCGTCAAAAATCAGACTTTTGCAGAAGTCGGGGGATTGTGGGGAAAAGTCAACGAAAAAGTATCCGTAGCAAGCAAATACGGTGCAGTTTCTCTGACAATGATTGATGTCACGCCGGCATCCGCACACATTTGGGATGATTTTCGCGATCGCATGGCAAGTTTAAATATTGCTAATTATAATTGTATCAGTCAAGATATAACTCAGATTCAGCTTGCAGAAATTGGTGAGCCTTACGATGTCGTCCACTGTGCAGGAGTTTTGTACCATCACCCCCACCCTTTGCAAATTTTAATGAGCTTGCGTCAAATAACAGGGCAGTATTTAATCTTAACTTCAGCGATTACCCAAGAACTTATAGAAAACGAGCGGGGACGCTACGAAATTCCAGCTTCTGGGGTAATCTTCATTCCCGCTTTGGGCGAAGCAGAACGAGCTATCTTAACAGCTTACTGGCAGCAGTACACCTACGGCACACCAATTCTCGGAGTAATTGATAAAGCCGTTTTTGACATCAACGACTTTGGCCCTTGGTGGTGGCTGCCTACAGCTTATGCTTTAGAATCTATGTGTAAAGTAGCTGGCTTTAAGGTTTTAGATAAAGGATTGACTTGGTACAATAACGCTCTGACTCTATTGCTGGAGATTTAAAGATTGTTCATTCAGTTGACAGTTGACAGTTGACAGTTGACAGTTGACAGTTGACAGTTGACAGTTGACAGCTTGAGGGCGACCTCTACCTAGAAGGAAGAGGATTGGAGTAATGAATCGTCTAATTTTAATTTCTTCCAAAAGGGAGAGGATTTAAACCAATTCTTTCTGGTAAACGAACAATTCCAAAAAATCCGCACAAACAAATGATAGAAAATTCTATGTCTGAGATGATTCCTAGTTCTATTTCCCCAATATTCCTACTAGAACCCAGTCTGTTTTTAATTACGAAATAAAATATACGAACCGCACCCGAGGGTTAGGATTTTATTAATTACCGAAATCCTTGCTTTATTGCTTCTGACTTCTCTTCTACATATAGCGGTTCTCAAAAAAGTGAGGTATGCGCTATGCCCTATGCCCTATGCGCTATGCCCTATGCCCTATGCCCTATGCCCTATGCCCTATGCCCTATGCCCAGTCGTACCTCATCTTTCTCAGAAAAGCTATAACTAAGCCTTATTCCATCCGTTACATCTTGTGTTACATAATCCATTGCCGAACTTCCTTCTTCCTTTATATTGGGAAAACACTCAATGAACAATCAGCAACCAGAGACGCCATTAGGAAACATTTTAGTAGTAGACGATACGCCAGAAAATCTGCGCCTGTTGTCTACAATGTTGACTCATCGGGGGTACGCGCCCCGCTGCGTGATTAATGGGCAAATGGCTCTGAGAGCCTGCAATTCTAATCCGCCCGATTTGATTTTACTCGACATAATGATGCCGGAAATGAACGGCTACGAAGTGTGTCAGCATCTAAAATCTGAACCTAAAACTCGCGAAATTCCGGTAATTTTTATCAGCGCTAAAGATGAAGTTTTCGACAAAGTAAACGCATTTGCAGTAGGAGCAGTTGACTACATCAGCAAGCCATTTCAGTTTGAAGAAGTGCTCGCCCGCATCGAAAGTCACCTTACCCTGCGGAACTTACAAAAACAGCTAAAAGAACAAAATGTGCTGCTTCTAGAAGAAATCACCAGCCGTTTAGCCGTTGAAAAAACTCTTTACGAAAAAAACCAGATTTTGCAAGAAGAAATCAGCAACCGCCTCGCCGTTGAAAAAGCCTTGCAAGAGCAAAATTTGCTCCTCCAACAAGAGATATCGAACCGCAAGCGCGCTGAATCTGCCCTCTTAAAATCTAACCAAGAATTGGCGCGGTCGAATGCCGAACTAGAACAATTTGCTTATGTAGCTTCTCACGACTTGCAAGCGCCTTTAGCAACTATTGCCAGCTACGCTCAACTTTTAGAAAAACGCTACAAAGACCAACTCGACAGCCAAGCTATTAAGTTTATCACCAATATCGTTCAGGGCTGCACGAGAATGCAAACTTTAATTGACGATTTGCTCGAATATTCGCGAGTTGGTCGCAGTCAGAAACCCTTTGAATTGGCAGATTGCAATCATGTAGTCCAGCAAGCAATTGCCAACCTGCAAGGGGCTATCCGCAACGATCAAGCAGTTGTTACCTACAGTGAATTGCCAGAGATAATGGGAGATATTTCTCAACTGGTACAGCTTTTTCAGAATTTACTCAGCAATGCAATTAAATATCGCCACGATGCACCGCCTACGGTTCATATTACCGCTTCCAAACAGGAGGAGAACTGGTTGTTTTCTGTGTCAGATAATGGGATTGGGATTGCTCCACAGCATCAAGAACGCATCTTTCAAATTTTCCAGCGCTTGCACACTCAAAGAGAATATTCTGGAACAGGTATTGGTTTAGCAATTTGTCAAAAGATTGTGGAACGTCACGGTGGATCTATGTGGGTGGAGTCGGAACCTGGTCAAGGTTCAACTTTTCACTTTACTCTCCCTTAATCGAGACATCAGGCACGCACTTATAGCGGTTATCGGAAAGATGAGGTATTGACCAATTCATTAACAATTCCCCAATTCCGCAATCCCCGAATCCTCGAATCCTCGAATCTCCTAATCTCAAATCTCAAATCTCAAATCAAATTTGTACCTCATCTTTCGCTCGAAAGGCTATATAGCGGTTCTCAAAAAAGTGAAGTATTCCCGATGCCCTCTTTGCCCCATGCCCGATGCCCTATGCCCTATTCCCGATGCCCTATGCCCTATGCCCATGAGTACCTCATATTTTTGAGAAAGGCTATATCCAGAAGCTAGATGGCAGGAGAAGCTGAATTAAATCCTATATTTTCAGGGCGAAGCTTGAAGGTAGCAGTTAAATTGCAAGTTAGAATAAAACATATTTCGCGTTGACAGCCGAGTGAATTTGTGATATAATTATAACTCTTAAACACAAGTTTTGTAGCGTTCAGTCACACCGCAATCCGATCGCCGATGTATGTGTAGGTGCAATTCGATAACTCCCCCGGAAATAAAAGATAAAATCCAAGTTAGCTTGAGACAACTTTTAATTAATAAATATTATGAAAGCAGTTTTTAACTTAGCTGTACCTCCTACGTGCTTCAAGGTTCTGTTAGTAGAAGACCACCCTCAGGAAGCTGAGCTTATTGAAGATTTGCTGTCAGGAATTAGCGGTCGGCAGTATATATTGCTGACGAAAGTAGAGTGCCTCAGCGAAGCGCAGCAGCGATTGAATCAAGAAAGTTTTGACATAATTTTATTAGACCTTTCACTACCAGACAGTCAGGGCATCGAGACGGTGGCTCGGATACAAGAGTATGGGGTAAATGTGCCGATCGTAGTTTTGACTGCCCAAAACGACGAAGAGCTGGCGCTGCGGTTGATTTCGGTGGGCGTACAGGATTATTTAGTCAAAAGAAAAATCGACGGCGAACTGTTAATGCGATCGCTCCGTTACGCCATAGAACGCCAGAACAGTCAAGATGCTTTGCGAAAAAGCGAAGAAAAATATCGCTCGGTGGTGGAAAATTCCCTGATCGGAATTGCCATCGTCGCTCCAATTATTGACCCCGCAATTGCTGAAAATTGCAATTGGATTGAAGTTAACGACGCTCTGTGCGATTTGCTCTTATACGATCGCGACGAACTCGTGCACAAGCATTGCCTGGAGCTTACTCATCCAGAGGATTTTGAGGCCAATTTTGAAAAATTTTCTCAGATGTTAGCAGGTAAAACCGACGGTTACATCTCAGATAAAAGGTGGTTTAGAAAAGATGGCGAAATAGTTTACACGCGAGTTTCGCTGCGCTGCATCCGCGGCCTAGATGGATCTATTGACCGGATAATTGAAGTGGTGTTGGACGTGAGCGATCGCTACCGCTACGAAGCACAACTGAAAGCATCTGAAGAATTTTTAAACCACACTCTAAATGCGACCCCAGATCCAATTTTTGTCAAAGATGACCAGAACCGGTGGATGATATTAAATGATGCTTTTTGTCAGTTGATAGGGAAATCTCGACAAGAACTGATCGGCAAATCAGAATATGACTTTCTTCCAAAATCAGAAGCGGATGTTTTTTGCAGAAAAGATGAAGAATTATTGGCAAAAGATATCTGTTTGGAAACAGAAGATAAATTCACCGACACTGCGGGAAAAGAATGGATAATTTCTACCAAAAAAAGCGTTTTTAAAAGAGCTGATAACAGTAAAGTAATAGTTGGCACAATCAGAAATTTTACCGAATACAGACGGCAGCAAATAGCTCTGGAACAAAGCGAAGCTCGATTTCAAAAACTCGTAGCCAACCTGCCCGGAGTAATTTATCAATTCCGACTCTCAGCTAGCGGAGAAAAATATTTTCCTTACGTTTCTTCAGGCAGTCGGGAACTTTACGAATTAGAGCCAGAAGCAATAGAGCAAAATGCAGAATTGATTTTCAGCAGAATTCATGCAGACGATCGCTTAGATTTAGAAGCATCGATCGCAATTTCAGCCGCTATGCTGGAACCTTGGCGGCAGCAGTGGCGGCAGATTATGCCATCCGGAAAAGTTAAGTGGCTGCAAGGAGCATCCAGACCGGAAAGGCTCACCAATCAGAGCAAATCTGGGAGCAAAGGCGATATTCTCTGGGACGGTTTAGTGATGGATATCACTGAGTTAAAGCAGGCACAGACAGAGCGCGATCGCTTTTTTACTATATCCTTAGACTTGCTTTGTATTGCTGGTTTCGACGGCTATTTTAAACGATTAAACCCTGCTTGGTCAAATGCTCTGGGCTACAGCAGTGCCGAACTGCTCGCCAAACCATTAATCGAATTTATTCATCCAGACGATCGAGTAGCCACTCTAATCGAAGCGGAAAAGCTAATAAGTGGCACGCCCAGTATTTACTTTGAAAACCGCTATATTTGCCAAGACGGTTCTTACAAATGGTTGCTGTGGACGGCATCGCCTTTTAGCGAAGAAGGTTTGATTTATGCAGTGGCTCGCGATATTACTTCTCGCAAAAAAGCTGAGTCGGAACTTCAGCGACAAGCAGTCGCTATGGGCGCTGCTCATGACGGCATTGCTATTTTTAACGAGCGTAAAGAATGTATTTATTCAAACGACGCTTATCTTAAAATGTACGGCTTGGCTAGCGCTAGCGAACTGTATGGGAAGAAATGGAAAATGCTCTACAGCCGTGCTGAAATTCAATATCTTGAACGTGAAATAATCCCGGTGCTCCAGGAAAAAGGGTACTGCAATATAGAAGCGATCGGTCAGCGGCGCGACGGTACTAAGTTCCCTCAAGAATTGTCGCTGACAATGCTTGCAGGGGGCGAGATAATTTCGATCTTCCGCGATATCACCAAAAGAAAACAAGCAGAATCAGAACTGCAATCTAGCCAGCGCCGCTATCAAACTTTGGCAGAAGCATCGCCGGTTTGCATATTTCACAGTGATGCGTTTGGTAATTGTCTTTATGTGAATCAGCGGTGGAGCGAAATCACGGGATTAAATGCAGAATTAGCAGCCGAAACTGGCTGGATGAATGCCCTACATCCCGATGATGCGGATCGGGTGAAGAATGAATGGTATGGAGCAATTATTCACAAAATTCCTTTTAAATCAGAATACCGCTTTCTGCGTCCAGACGGTCGGGTAATTTGGGCGATCGCTCAGGCGATCGCCGAAATCGGAGACAAGCACGAAGTTAAAGGCTATATCGGCAGCATTACTGATATTAGCGATCGCAAACAAGCTGAATTAGACCTACTGCGGGTGACTCAAGCCGTAGAAAGCACCAGTGATGCGATCGGCATTGCTGACTTGACAGGGCGATCGATCTACCACAATCAAGCCTTTATTCAGCGGTACGGCTACACAGCAGAAGAACTGAACGCAGCGGGTGGAGCAACGGCAATTTATCCGCAAAATTCAGTGCTGCAAGAAATGTTTAAAACGATTCGTAAAGGCAAATCTTGGCAAGGCGAACTCAAAATCAAAACTAAAAGCAAGGAACTGGTAACAACCTTATTTCGCGCTGACTGTATTAAAGATGAAACTGATAATTTAATCGGGTTTGTGGGAGTAATTACCGACATCACAGACCGCAAACAAGCTGAGATGGCGCTGCTAAAGCAATTAAGGCGAGAACGCCTGGTAGTTGCCATGCTCGATCGCATTCGCTCTTCCCTCAATTTAGAAGAAGTCCTCACCGCTGCTGTCGATCAAGTGCGGCAATTATTGCAAACAGACCGCACAGTTATTTACCGCTTTAATCCCGACTGGAGCGGCACTGTAGTTGTCGAATCCGTGGCAAAGAATCGAATTTCTCTCCGAGGTTTTAACAATCTTGACCCCTGTTTTAAAGATAAATTTGTTGCTATTTACCAGCAAGGCTGTATTCGAGCTATCGAAGATATTTATGGTGAAAATCTGAGCGAATGCTACATTAAAATTCTTGAAAATTTTGAAGTTAGAGCTAACTTAATAGTGCCAATTTTACAAGCACGAGAAAGCATTTACCCTGCCCAACCCACCGCAGAAAATCAACTTTGGGGACTGCTGATCGCCCACGATTGCAGCGGCCCCCGTGTCTGGGATTCCTCAGAAATAGAATCCCTGCGGCAATTGTGCGTGCAATTGGCGATCGCGATCCAGCAATCGACACTATTTGAACAAGCACAAACCGAAATAGCCGATCGCAAACAAGCAGAAGCAGCCCTAAAATTAGCTAAAGAAGCCGCCGAAACCGCCAACCGCGCCAAAAGCGAATTTCTCGCCAACATGAGCCACGAACTCCGCACGCCTTTAAACGGGGTTTTAGGTTACGCTCAAATCCTCAAAACCGACAGAGACTTAAGCTGCGATCAACAAGAAAGTCTCAGCAATATTCAACAGTGCGGTCAACACCTGCTGATGTTAATCAACGATGTTTTAGACCTTTCTAAAATCGAAGCTAGAAAAATGGAACTCTACCCGGAAGAGTTAAATTTTCTAAATTTTACGAAAAACATTGCGGATCTGTTTCAGATGCGGGCAGATCAAAAAGGAATTTGTTTCAATTACGAACAAGTATCGCCCCTGCCCACCTGCGTCCAAGTCGATCAAAAAAGATTGCGCCAAGTTCTGATAAATTTACTCAGCAATGCCGTTAAATTTACTAACAGCGGCGGAGTAACTTTCAAAGTCGGCTATGTCGGCACAGAGGCCTGGAGTCGCAGCCAAGGAGAAACATACGAATTCTCGCTTTTGAGTTCTGAACTCAAAGAAACTTATCTGCGCTTTTCCCACAATGCGATCGCAGCTAAACACGCTTTAAAAATCCGATTTCAAGTCGAGGATACCGGGACAGGAATAGACAAAAGCAAGTTAGAAGAAATATTTTTGCCGTTCCACCAAGTAGGAGGCAATACCTTTGTTGAAGGTACGGGTCTCGGACTCTCGATCAGCCAGAAATTAGCTAAACTGATGGGCAGCAAAATTCGCGTCAACAGCACTTTCGGAAAAGGCAGCACTTTCTGGCTAGATTTAGAATTGCCCGCAGCCAAACGCTACTTAGAGGTGTCTCCTTTGCGGGAAAAACGCTGGCTGGTCGGTTTTGTGGGCAATAAGCGGAAAGTGCTAATCGTGGACGACAATCAACTAAATCGCGATTTGTTGTGCAGGATGCTGGGGCGTTTGGGATTTGAAGTTGCAGAGGCACAAAATGGTCAAGAATGCCTCTACAAAGCAGTCAAATTTCAACCTGATGTGATTTTAATGGACTTGCAAATGCCTGTAATGGATGGCTTAGAAACTACAAGGAGACTGCGGCAGTTGCCGGAATTAAAAGATGTCGTGTTAATCGCTTTGTCAGCTAGCGTTTTCGAGTCGGCGCAGCAAGAGAGCATCCTTGCAGGGTGCGATGATTTTCTTCCCAAGCCGATCGAAGCAAATCACTTTTTGGAACAGTTGCGCGTGCATTTGGGACTAGAATGGATTTACGAGGAATCTCCGGAAAACCAAAATTGTAAAACTCCCAGTTTGTCACCAGCATCTGATTTTCCTGCTTATGCTGCTCTGTTACCTGCGGCTTCTGAGTCGGTAGCAAAAATTGTGAAACTTGCGGCTATGGGCGACATTGAAGAAATTTTTGAGGAGAGTGCTAAGCTGGAAAGTTTGGAACCAAAATTAGTGCCGTTTGCCACGAAGCTCCGCCAACTTGCTAAGGGATTTCAGCTCAAACAAATTCGGAATATTTTACAGCAGTATATCGATGGTTAGTAGTTATTAGTTATTGGTTATTAGTTATTGGTTATTAGTTATTGGTTGTCAGATCCAATCCCTCCGCTACGCTGGGCCCAATCCCTCCGCTTCGCTTCGCCCAATGCGTAACTCATGTTAGTGAGAAAGGCTATATAATATTCTGTTGTTTCACTGTAACAGCCAACCAAATAAATCTCCTACTGTCAGTTGCAATTCCCTGGCAAAAGATGGCACGGGCAATAACTGTTCCGGTTCGTCAAACACCTCGGTTGATTGAGCCGGCCGATATACAAAAACCGATCGCTCTTCTGGATCGATTAACCAACCCATTTGAGTTCCGTGTTTGAGAGAATGTAAAATATTTTTAGTAACTTTAGTTTGGCTTTGGTCAGGGGAGAGGATTTCAATTGTCCAATCCGGGGCGATCGCAAACACATTTGCCACACCGCCATTTTCGTTACGGGGAATGCGCTCCCAAGTGAATACAGTCACGTCGGGAACGATCGCGCGACCGCCAAAAACACACCGCAGTTCGGGAAATGCTCGCGCCACCTTTTGAGGTTTGAGAGCAGCATTAGCAGCACTTGTCAACTCGCCTTGAATTACACTATGTTCTCCTTGAGGCATGGGTTTTTGAATGATTTTACCGTCAATGTACTCGCTGGCTGGTTTGGTTTCTGACAACTTCAGAAACTCTTCGAGTGTCAAAGATTTTGGCAGGGTTTGTAGCATCCGATTTTACCTCTAAAATAGGAGTTTCATCCGCTATTTTACCAAAAAGTGCCCGACTCGCGCGGGTCTACTTACTTCATTTTTTCTGCTATATAGTAGTTCTCAAAAAAGTGACGTATGCCCAATGCCCTGTTTGGCCGATGCCCTGTTTGCCCGATGATAATATGAGAGACAGTTTTTTGAGAGATTTGGGATTGAAAATACTTTGCCTCAGTAACGGCCACGGAGAAGATGCGATCGCCCTTCGCATCTTGCGAGAACTGCAACAGCACCCGCATCCCCCAGAAATAGCCGTGTTTCCGCTAGTGGGCGAAGGGCAAGCTTTCGCTCAACTAGAAAGCGCCCGCATCATCGGCCCGGTGCAGCGGATGCCTTCGGGTGGCTTTATCTACATGGACGGAAGGGAATTTTTGCGCGATGTCAAAGGCGGGTTGCTTCAGTTGACCCTAGCTCAGTTTAAAGCTATCCGCGCTTGGGTGCGATCGCCACAACAGTCTGGAAATCACAAGCCAGCAATCTTAGCTTGCGGAGATATTGTACCGCTGCTGTTTGCTTGGCTGGGCGCCGCGCCCTATGCCTTTGTCGGCACGGCCAAGTCGGAGTATCACGTGCGGGACGAGCAGGGGCCTCTGGCTGGCAAATCCCGCCCGTGGGCTTGGAAGATTTGGTCGCGATCGGTTTATTTCCCTTGGGAGCGCTGGTTGATGACTAGAAAGCTCTGTAAAGCCGTTTTTGTCCGGGACGCCCTCACCGCCGAGACTTTAGAAAAGCTGGGAATTCCCGCCTACAATCTCGGCAATCCCATGATGGACGGACTCGAACCGGAAAACCCCGCCCGTTTTTACGGCCCTGATGCAGAGTTTCGGGAAATGGAGCGATCGCTCGTCATCACCTTACTGCCCGGTTCCCGAGCGCCGGAAGCCTATGCTAATTGGCTGCTAATAGTAGAGGCTGTAGCCGGAATTTTGTCTCTGTTTGGCGATCGCAAATTGTTATTTTTCGGAGCTATTTCTCCCGAGTTAAACTTAGAAGCTTTGCGACCTAGTTTAGAATTTTTCGGCTGGCGTCAAGACGGCGAAACTAAAACCCAGCGGCGAGAAGGCAGTATTTTGCGACCTCCTGTTTCTAGCGCTCAAGAAATTAGGAAAGAATCTCCTAATTTGCTATTGCCCTTGACTTTTGTGCAAAGAAAAGCCACGATGATTTTAACTCAGCAAAGTTTTAACGATTGTTTGTACCAAGCCGATTTAGCGATCGCAATGGCCGGAACCGCTACAGAACAATTTGTCGGTTTAGGAAAACCGGCGATCGCCATTCCCGGAAGCGGCCCGCAATTTACTCCCGCTTTTGCCGAAGCTCAAAGTCGCCTCTTAGGCCCCTCATTAATTTTAGTCAAACATCCCGCCGAAGTTGCCGGCACCATCCAGTCTTTGCTTCGCGATCCCGACAGGTTGCAGCTAATCGCTGAAAATGGCTGGCGCCGCATGGGAGAAGGCGGTGCATCAGCCAGAATTGCCGAGTGTTTAATTCAACGGTTCGGCGAATCCAACAATTCTTAATTGTCTGGAATACACTAGGAATACAACAATATTGTCTCCCTACTCAATATCTTTAATTGCACTTTATTGAAAAAATATTGTTCGCTAATTACTAACTTCCGTCGTTCGTAGTGAGGACTTCAGTCCTCCGATTGGATGCGGACTCGCAGGGAGCATCTCATTTTGGTAAAAAGCATTTTTTCTTTGAGTGCGAGCTTAAGAGCTCGCGAGTATAATACCCGCGAGCTCTTAAGCTCGCACTACAAATGCAAAACTGAGATGCTCCGGGAGCATCGGGAGCATCTCAGTTTTGTAAAAAGCATTTTTTTTATTGTAGTGCGAGCTTAAGAGCTCGCGTATTGTACAATACGCGAGCTCTTAAGCTCGCACTGTTGTAAATGCAAAACTGAGATGCTCCCAGCGTACCTACCAATACTGCACTCGCAGACAATTTCAATTCGCCGTTTCTTCCGAAGATAAAACCCAGAAATCAGCCTAAGAAATTTTAAAATCCGACTTCACCAACACACCCGGTTCTCGCTGCATAGGAAGCACATCTAAAGTATCTAATTGCGCGCAATATTTTAAATCTTCAATCACACCCAAACCCAGGAGGCGCTGGCCGTGACTGGCTTTTTCCAACAATTCATGCAGCCGATCTTGCCAGTGCAGATAAAGAGCGATCGCCCCAAACACTTCATCGTTACCAGCAAAATCGATCGCAGGAATACCGCTTTCTGCTAAAAGACTTTGGGCGATCGCACCAGCACACACCGTATCCTCCAACGAATAACTCCCTTCCCAACCAGAACCCACAATCCAAATACTTTCCGGCTTTTTGCTTAACAGAAACTGCACCACAGATTTGCGGTTGTTCAAAGCCGCCGTCAACACCGTAGCAGCATCTTGCACTCGTTGCAGAGCCCGAGTACCGTTAGTTGTGCTGATAAAAATTCGCTTTCCAGTCACCTTTTCTGGCGGGCAGTCCAGCGGCGAATTCCCCATGTCAAAACCGTCAACTTTCGCGCCACCGCGCTCTCCGGCGCGAATCCGCTTGTCTCCAGGCCATTTTTCGCTCTCGGCCATCAGCTTATCTAAGTCGCTGAAAACTTGCACAGCTTCCGCCCCATTATTCAAGGCCGTCGCCATCGTCGTAGTCGCCCGCAGTACATCAACTGCGATCGCGCAAGCCGGCATCTTGTCTGCTGGCGTAAGTTCCGGGGTATGGTAAATAAAAAGCTTCACTTTTGGGGCTACCTGCAATAAATCCTCATACGTAATAATAATAGAATTTGTACCCTGAGCGTAGTCGAAGGGCTTTCTTCCTTCTTCCTTCTTCCTTCACCGAATAGCCGGGTTTGAAGCCCTTACTCATGAAGGCAGATTGTGATAAAAACGGAGTTTAAATCTCCGTTCTTATCAATTCGCTGTCAACTGTCAACTGTCAACTGTCAACTGTTTAACCATATGTCAAAACAGCTCAATTCAAATCCCGCCCGCGCTGCCATTAGTGCACCAATTGGACTCCTCGCAGGTTTCACCTATCCCCTTCGAGCTTTCACGCTGATTTTGCAAACTCCCAAGCTGTGGACTTATGTATTAATTCCCGTCGTCCTAAATTTTTTAATTGGTATCGGTCTTTATTTAAGCTTGCTATTTCCTAGTTTGGCAGGCATAGACATTTTAGTTGCCGATTTGTCAGTCAGATTTAATGATTTAATTGCGAGTTTGCCAGCTTGGCTGAGCTTTCTTGGCGTCTTAACAATCGGTTTCGGCTGGCTGCTGCGCGTACTTTTGGTTTCAGGACTTTTGTTAATAATCGGGTTTTTATTAGTCCAGTTTGGCGTGATTTTAGGTTCGCCCTGGTACGGCAAATTATCCGAACAATTGGAACTTCTGCGGAACGGTCAATTGCCCGCAGAAGCACCAATGAACTTGGCGAGTATTTTTCGGGATCTACAAATGGCGATCGGCTTTGAAATCCGAAAACTACAACTTTTGTTCAGCATCGGGATACCGCTCCTGCTGCTGAATTTTCTCCCCGGCCCCGGCTCTATTCTTAGCAGTTTAGGAGGCGTAGCTTTGGGCGCGACTATTGTCTGTTTGGACTTTTTAAATGCACCTTTGGAGCGTCGGAAGCTACCTTTTCAGGATAAATTTGAGATAATTCGGGCGAGTTTGCCGGCTAGCGGGAGTTTTGGTTTGGTTTGTTTGGGTTTGGTGAGCATTCCCCTGTTGAATCTGTTGGCGATTCCGCTGTGCGTGACGGCGGGGACTTTGTTTTTTTGCGATCGCATTTGGCCCGCCCGCTTCGCCACAGAAGAAACCAACAGCCCGACCGAATCTAACATAACAACTTAGGATCGCAAATTAAATAATTTACACTCTTGAAAGTGGGATGGGCGTCCCGCCCGTCCTTTCTGGACGGGCGGGACGCCCATCCCACAAGAACAATAAAGATTGTAAGTTATTTAATTCTCATTCCTTAAAAACTAGCGAGATGCTTCTACTTTCTGCCGAATGCCTTCTACCTTCCGCTGACTCTGGGAGTTAGAACTCAGAAACGGGCTTAAAAAAATCCAACTAACGAAAAAGAAGGAAGCTGTAAATAGCTGGACAATATCGATCGCGGACAGATATCCGTCAGACAATAGTGCAATACTTCTATCTGTCAGCCCGAATATCCAAGACAGAATCCCAAACAGCCAAATGCCTTTTTGGAGCATTGGCAAAAATGCTGAAACTTCGGAGTTTTGCTGCTTGTTCATTGATTTAGCCCTTGTTTGCGAAGAATCTGGTTAACCGAGCACCCCAAGGGCTTAAGGATTTTTGGTCTCCTCGGATTCCCTTTGTTATCTATATGTTAAGAAATGTTTCCCAATATTGCAATTTGCCCCTGGAGGTATTTGCACATCTATCTCAGGAGGTAGTCGCAGCGTGAAAAATAGGTAAACTTTGCTACACTTTTGCAGGAAGCGCGATCGACCTCTCACCACGAGTCCGCTCTTGGCATTAGTGCCACTCCTTGATATAGTGAGTGATAACTTTTTCGATTTTCGATTTTCGCTTTTTGCATAGAAAATCAAAAAGTTGGAAATGACTTACTATGTATGGGTTTAAAGCTTGCCAACAGTTGCATTATTTTAGGAAAATGGTGTCACAACTTAGGTAAAAAACTCTGAGACGCAGAAACTGGGTTTTTTCACAAAAATCCCACCAGACAACGCGAGGGATATCGGTTGAAAAACCGATGAAAAACCAAAGTAATCAACCCGCTGTCCGTTAGACTTATCAAAGACCGAAATCAAAAGAATATGTTATTTAACAGTATTGAATTTCTAGTATTTTTTGCAATTGTTTTCACCATATATTATTTGCCTCCCTTACAAAAACTGCAAGTTCCCATCCTCATAATTGCCAGCTTCATATTTTACAGTTGGAACGCTCCCGCACTGCTGTCAATCCTGCTCCTCTCAATTGCGATCAACGCTACAGCCAGCTTTCAAATTGCCAGAATTTCAGACAAGAAACAGCGTTTTTTTTGGGCCTTATTAGGAGTAGTTCTGAATGTATTAATTTTGAGCTTGTTTAAATACGCCGGTTTGCTCACTAACTTTGTTGCAGATGTTTTTAATATTGCTCGAACCGAAGGCAGTATTGCTTATTTATTCTTAAAATTACCTCTGCCAATCGGTATTTCTTTCTACACCTTTGAAGGCATAAGTTTAGTGGTAGATGTACTGAGTCAAAAAGATAAAAGCGAAAGCGAAACAGAATCCCACGCTTACGTATCACCCAAATTTAGCCAACACCTGCTCAATACTTCATTTTTTATTAGCTTTTTTCCCAATTTACTCTCAGGCCCTATTTTAAAATCCAAGACATTCTATCCCCAGATTGAGCCTAAATATTTAAAAGACATTTCTTTCAATTTCATTTTTAGATCGCTCACAGTCGGCTACTTCCTAAAAATGGTCGTCGCCGACAACTTAAAAGACTATACCTTCTGGATCAGCTTTCCCTACTACCAAGGATTTGGAACTATTACCAACCTGACGCTGCTGTTCGGCTACTCAATCCAAATCTTTGCCGATTTTGCCGGTTACTCCTTAATTGCGATCGGTTTAGCAGCGGCTTTGGGCTACGCAATTCCCGACAACTTCAACTTTCCCTACATCTCCCGTTCCCTCTCCGAATTCTGGAGAAGGTGGCACATTTCCCTATCAACTTGGCTCAGAGATTATCTATACTTTCCCCTAGGAGGAAACCGTAAAGGAAAAATCAGAACTTATCTTAACTTAATGACAGTAATGACTTTAGGCGGATTGTGGCACGGTGCTGCTTGGAGTTATGCAGTTTGGGGCATTTATCACGGATTTGGTTTAGCAGTAGAACGCTTTTTTGGGTTCGACAAATCCAAAAATAAATCCCCAGAACCCAATTCAGCAGAAACCAAACCAATCTGGCAGCAATTATTATTTGACAGCGTTAGCGTTGTAGGAATTTTCTCTTTTGTTTCCTTCGGATGGCTGCTTTTCAAACTCCCACGATTTGAAGAAGCAGTTGACTTCGTAGTTACTTTAGTTCGCAACTATAAAGTCAAGCCTGGTTGGACTCACATTATTCCGACGCTAACTTTTTCCCTACCAGTAGTAATTTATCACATTCCTCATTTTCCCACTTGGCAAAATCTGATGAAACATGATTCACTTAAAAAAAATCAAAAATTCTGGAGTATTTATCAAGATGTAGCTTTAGGAATTATGCTAGCAATGATATTCCTCAACAGTGGCAGCTCGAAACAATTTATTTATTTCCAATTCTAGAAGGTGTTCAATGTTTATAAAATACAAGTTGCGATCTATTCTGCGCCCGGTACTAATTTTCCTGTTTGTAATAAGTTTTTATCAAGTTCTCGTCAGTGGCGGAGTGTTGCCAGCTTCTGACGGAGTTAGCCTGATTCAAAATAATATTGTCAAAGCTCAAAGGTATGTATATGATGATTCCGATCTGAAAATTGTCATGGTGGGTAGTTCTCTATCTGCCAACCTTCATGTTACAGACATTGGAAAGGGCGTAAAGAGCATAGCTTTGGGGGGAGGATCGAGCCAGACGGGTTTAGAAATAGTTAAAAAAAGTAATAGCAACCCTCCGATTATTTTGGTAGAAATTAACGATACTATTAGTCGCACAATAGATAGGGATTTAGTTGAATCTTTGTACAATCCTGTTTTTTATTGGATGCGCCAGTATTTGCCAATACTGAGAGAAGAATATCGTCCAGTTAGTATTTTTATACATTCGTTAAAACAACGCTCTAAACAAAATCAAAAAGCAACAAAAGAGGCACTAGATAGCGGAGAGGCTCGCAATCTTACTCCGGAATTATCGCAAAAAGCTATCCAAACAACAGTTGACATTCAAAGCCAACCTTTGTCTAAAAAAGATGCAGAAGATATCAAAAAAGAAGCTGCTGTAATTAGAGCTCAAATCGCTGAAATCAATAAAAATAGCGGGGCAAAAATAATTTTATTTGACATTCCTCAAGAGTCGCGAGTTGACGCTGCAATCAGGAGAAAACAAGTCCGAGAATTGACTAAAAAGCTGTTTCCGTCCGATCGCTTTGAGTGGTTGCCCCCCCCGCCCCCGCGAGAATGGCGCACCAATGACGGCATTCACTTGATCCGCAGCGATGCTAGGGATTTTGCCAAGTTTTTGAGTCATAAATTGTTGGGCTAGTCAGGGCGGGGACTCTTGGCATGGCCCCTCCAAAGGAAAGGTTGTCATTCTATTTGAAGTATGTCATACTACAAATGTCTGTGATGTCAGCTTAAAAATCGTAAGGTTTGCAGTCAGGACTTCAGTCCTCAAAGCCCTAAAAGCCACACGAGAAAGAGTTTGACGATCGCCCTGCAACCATACTCGACGTGAGTTCAGCATCAATAATATAGAACTATGGCACGATTAAATCAGATTATTGCGATCGAGAAAGGCATCAAAAGCCGATCGATCCAAGAACTAGCAGAAGCCCAAAAAGCCCTCCAGAAGCCCGCCGTGCTTTCGGGAATCTCCCGCACGTACCGCCCCAAAGACGAAGAAGGCGAACAACTGCCGCCCGAGTCCAAAAAAGTCGAAGTCAAAGCCGAAGAGATTATCCGCAAAACAACAGAAGTTTTGACCAAACTCTTCGACGTAACCGCAACCAAAGACTGGACAAATTGCAGAGCCCGTGCCGACGTAACTGTAGACGGAAACGTGCTTTTGAGCCAAGTGCCAGTCAGCTATTTACTATTCATTGAAAAGCAACTGTCAGAGTTGCAAGCATTTATCAAAAAACTTCCTGTTTTAGATGCTTCCGAGACTTGGAACTTTGATGCTTCAGCCGACTGTTGGGCAACAGAACCGGTGCAAACTCTCAAGACTTTTAAAACTCCCCGCAATCACGTTAAAGCTGAAGCTACGGAACACCATCCGGCTCAAGTGGATGTCTATTACGAAGATATTACGATCGGCTACTGGCGCACTGTCAAGTTTTCTGGAGCTTTACCAGCGCAGCGGATCAATGAGTTGCTGCAAAGGGTGGAAATATTGCAGAAAGCTGTGATGTTTTCCCGCGAAGAAGCTAACAATTCTGAAGTTGAAGAACAGAGAGTAGGAGAGCGAATTTTTCAATTTATTTTCCGCTAATAGCTTGCTTTTTTGATAGTTATGGTTTAAGATATAAACAGAGTACAAGTTCAATCTCAAACTTCAACTTAAACCGTACAACTGTGACAGTACAGGTTCGACTCCTGTCCCTTCAACCTAATAATGAGGGGTAGCCCAAATTGGCAGAGGCAGCGTTGCGTACAAATTCAATAGCAAGTTATTACTCTAAACTCAGCATTCACCGCCGATCGCCAAAACGAATGTCAGGAACAATCAGGTCATCGAGGTTGCTGGTTCAATTCCAGCCTCCCCAACCAAACACTGGGGAGTAGCTCAATCGGTAGAGCGCGATGATATTAATCTTAAATCCTTGACTTAAATGTGGTAGCGTGTAAAATGGCCGGTAATAGAAACCCAGTAGTAAGGTCAGAACTACTGGGTTTCGCGCTAATAATTGAATCAATCCGTTAAATCCGTCAGTCCAGGACGCATCAAGACAGATGAGTTACTGTATCAATCCTCAATGCGAACAACGGGAAAATACTGCTGCTACTCAAAATTGTCAGGCTTGTGGCACGGCTTTACTAATTGCCGATCGCTATCGTATCATCAAGCCAGTGCGATCGCCCAATCCCGCACGCCCCACAGACATCTTTGAAGTCAAAGATTGGGGAACAGGGGAAAACGAATGGGGAACTGTCAAAGTTTTAAAAGTCTTGAAACACACCCACAATCCCGACTTAGTTCGCTTGTTCAAGCAAGAAGCGCGAGTTTTGATTTGGCTGGCGGGAAGTGGTGGAGTTCCCAAAGTCGAACCTGACGCTTATTTCCAAATTAAACTCCCCAATAACTTCCAGAAATTGTCTTGTTTGGTAATGGAAAAAATTAGCGGAGAAAACTTGGCGGAATTCTTAACTAAAAACCAGTACGTTTCTCAAGAATTAGCTTTCGATTGGCTGCAACAAATGCTTGATATTTTGCAGGAAATTCACAAATATCATTTAGTGCATCGGGATATTAAGCCATCCAACCTGATGGTTGCAGCCGATGGGAAATTGAGACTAATTGACTTTGGGGCTGCAACAGAAGCAGGGATTGATACAACGCCCGTAGGTTCTGCGGGATATTGCGCGCCGGAACAAGTTGCAGGTAAAGCTGAAGTGCGATCGGACTTTTTCGCCCTGGGGCGTACTTTTGTACATTTATTAACGGGTTTACAGCCGATCGACTTTCCCGTCAATCCAACAACAGGTAAAATAAATTGGAGAAATCAAGCTGTAGGCGTTGACGAGTTGTTCGTAAGCTTGATCGACCAATTGATGGAACCGCTACCCGAAAACCGACCTGAAAATACCCAAGTTATTTTAGAAAAACTCAAAAATATTAACCTTTTGATTACCGACGCAGAACCGAAGTAACAATCACCGTGATCGTGGCACTAGCAATCAGAGTAAAAGCAAGCTGCACAACCCATTGAGTCGCTTGCTGGTAGTTGGAAAATCGATCGTTGAACTTCTCGACATCAGTCGCTAGGTTGTCTACACGGCTTGATAGGTTGTCAACACGGGTTGATAGGCCGTCTAATTTTTCGATTACATCTGTCAGTGTTGGTTCGGTGGGTGGTGTGGCAATCATCGTCTGGTTTCTCAACTCAATAATTCTATGATACCAGATCGGAATTGCCGATCGAAAAAATAGTAAGGTGCGTCGGGTGCATCTCAATTTTGTAAGGGCGAAGCATTTCGGCCGACAATTTATTAGTGATAACCAGAGATTTACTGCCGAAATGCTTCGCCCCTACCAGTATATTTGCAAAAATGGGATGTTCCCGGTGTATCCCCATTTACAAATTTGCAAATTTCATCGAACATCTCACAGTGACGAACCCTACAAGTTGATACCACACAATATAGTCTTTCGATTACCTGCACAGAACCAATGCCCAATTCCCAATGCCCAATTCCCAATGCCCAATTCCCAATTCCCAATTCCCAATTCCCAATTCCCAATTCCCAATTCTCAATGCCCAATTCCCAATTCCCAATTCCCAATTCCCAATTCCCAATTCCCAATTCCCAATTCCCAATTCCCAATTCCCAATTCCCAATTCTCAATGCCCAATTCCCCAATCAATAAATCTCTTCCAACCGGCGAAAATCCCGCTCAACTTCCGCCCACAAAGCCCGATTGTGAGGGTCAGTTTTCACCGCCTTTTTCAAATAAATTCTCGCTTTGTCAACCTGCTTTTCTCCGATCAAATACCGTCCCCACCGCTGATAGGCGATCGCCTGCCACTGTCGCACCTCCCGATCTTCGGGCATCCGCTGGGCCAAACCCTCAATTAGGGCGATCGCCCGCGGGAACCTCTGATATTTCAGCAACTGTTGCAGTTCAAAATAAGCATCTTTTTTTAACTTGTCTTCCGCCGCCGACAGATCCTGCTTATCTTCAGTGGGTTGCTGTTTCCGAGTCACCTTAACTGCTTGCGGTTGAGCTTTCACCGCCTCCGCTGGCGCTGTCGGAGTCGGCGGTACAGTTGAATTGGCAACTTTCGATTCCGCAACATCGGCGGGTGCAATATTCACCAGGAACTTATAAGCCTCAGTAATAGCAATAAACTTATTCTTAGCCTGTTCGTTTCCCGGATTCACATCCGGGTGATACTGTCTGGCTAACTTTCGATAAGAGGCCTTAACTTGCGATAAACTCGCACCAGATCTTAGCCCTAACTGTCGGTAATAATCTGCAATATCCATTTAGCATGAATCAAGTTTTCTAATACCATTAAATATGGCAGAATCCTTAAATGTAAAGATTCTGCCAAAATTTACCGCGAACTATGGTAGTGCGAGGGTTGCCCGCACTACTACACTATCAAAACCACTTACCAGAAAGAATTGGTTTAAAGCCTCTCCCTTAAGCGGGAGAAATTAAAACAAGACTATTCATTACTCAAATCCTCGGACTTGCAGGTCAACTGTCAACTGTCAACTGTCAACTGTCAAGGACGATCTTCTACCACTTTGTCGATCAAGCCGTATTCCTTGGCTTCCTCGGCGGACATGAAATAGTCGCGATCCATGTCTTTCTCGATTTTCTCGATCGGCTTTCCGGTATTTTTAGCATAGATACCGTTGAGTTGGTGGCGCAAGCGCAGAATCTCCTTCGCCTCAATCTGAATATCCGTTGCTTGTCCCCGCGTCCCCCCAGAAGGCTGGTGAATCATGATCCGCGAGTGAGGCAAAGCCAACCGTTTGCCCTTCGTACCCGCAGCCAGCAGGAAAGAACCCATCGAAGCAGCCAAGCCCACACAAATCGTCACCACGTCAGATTTAATGTGCTGCATGGTATCAAAAATAGCCATGCCTGCCGACACCATCCCCCCGGGGGAATTGATGTACAAAATAATATCTTTGCCCGAATCTTCCGAATCGAGATACAGCATCACCGCGATGATTTGATTGGCAATTTCATCGTCAATGTCCTTGCCCAAGAAAATAATCCGTTCCCGGTAAAGGCGATCGTAGATATTAATCCACTGAGTATCATAACCACCCGGCATTTTGTAGGGAACTTTTGGCACACCTATAGGCATAATTCGGAACTCCGTTTAGTTGGTAATTGGTAATTGGGAATTGGGAATTGGGAATCGGTAATTGGGAATCGGTAATTGGGAATTGTTAGTCATAAAAAAACTATTGAATAACTAATTCAGGGTAGAAACTACTAGCCATTAACCCTTAATTTTTACTCATGCCACATTCCCCATTCCCCATTCCCCATTCCCCATTCCCCATTCCCAGTTATACGACGGCCGCAGAAAGGGCTTTCGGCAATTCTTCCGAACTTTCAAGAACGCGATCGATCAAACCGTATTCTTTCGCTTCATAGGGCGTCAGGTACAGCAACCGATCCATATCTTTAGTAATTTTGTCGATCGGTTGGCCAGTACAGCTTGCAAAAATATCGAGCATCGTCGCCTTATTTGCCAGCACTTCCTTCGCCCGAATTTGAATGTCGCTGGCTTGACCTCGCGTGTAAGCCTTGGGTTGGTGCAATACAATCGAAGCGTGGGGCAAACTCGCCCGAAAGCCCTTTGTACCAGCCGCTAACAGCATCGCAGCCATGCCCATTGCCGAACCGAGACAAATAGTCTGCACGGGCGGCTTAATGTACCTGATCGTGTCGCAGATAGCGAAGGCTTCGGTTTCAAAGCCGACGGGTTCGCCACTGTAACCAGAAGTGCCGGTCGAGTTGATATAGATTTTGATCGGCTTATCCGGGTCTTCGTACTGCAAGAACAGCAGTTCAGCGATAATCAGTTCTGTTACCGCAGGCACCAGAGGCATACCCAGATAAACGATCCGCTCCTTCAGCAACAGGGAAGGTAAATCGGGAGGGGGAGTTCGAGAGTTGCCCTCTCCGTAGTATTGCGATTGCACGGCTTTAATGGGTGTGTTCATGTTTGTTTTTGCCTGGGGACACCCACCATACTTCGGCTACGGCTCGCTTGAGCTAAGTCGAAGGGCTCAGCACAAGTATCTGTACTCAGCTTGGTGGGACGAAGAAAGGAGGGCAGAGTATGTGCCTTTCCTCAAAAGAATGGGGTTGTTGACAACCGAAATGTTGCCTGAACTCATGGAGTTATTCTTAAAGAAATAGTAACGCAATCTTTAGGTATCCCGCATGAAAGTTAGTTTGCTCCCGGTCTTGAACGACCCCAACCTTGATGCTGCTGCGCCATCAACCCAGCGCCAGCTAGCCGTTTCAGTGTCGGCGACGGCAAGCGCGATCGACTCCAGCGTACCTTTAAACCTGTGCCTGATTCTCGATCACAGCGGCTCGATGGGCGGGCGCCCCTTGGAAACCGTCAAACAAGCCGCCGGACGGTTGCTGGACAGGTTAAAACCTGGGGATCGCTTTTGTGCGGTGGCTTTCGATCACAAAGCCAAAGTTCTCGTCCCCAATCAAGTTGTGGGAGATCCCGCCAGCATTAAACGGCAAATCGAGCAATTGCGCCCCGCTGGCGGCACGGCAATTGATGAAGGGATTAAGTTAGGTATTGAAGAGTTGGGGAAAGGCAAAAAAGAAGCAATATCTCAGGCGTTTCTGCTGACTGACGGCGAAAACGAACACGGCGACAATAACCGCTGTTTGAAGTTGGCGAAACTGGCCGCTGAGTACAACATGACTTTGAATTCTCTGGGATTTGGGGATAACTGGAACCAGGATATTTTGGAAAAGATTGCTGATGCTGGCGGCGGTGCTCTGGCTCATATTCAGCGGCCGGAAGATGCGGTTGATGAGTTTGGCAAGTTGTTTACTCGCATCCAAGGTGTAGGTTTGACTAATGCTTATTTGCTATTTTCGCTGATGCCAAAAGTGCGGTTAGCCGAACTCAAACCGATCGCGCAAGTTGCCCCGGATACGATCGAATTACCGGTGCAGCAGGATGGCGATCGCTTTATGGTGCGTTTGGGAGATTTAATGAAGGATGTAGAGCGAGTAGTTTTGGCTAATATTTATATTGGACAGTTGCCGGAAGGTACGCAGGCGATCGGGCAATTACAAATTCGCTATGACGATCCGACAGTCGGTGAAGGTTTGCTTTCCGATCCTGTTGCAGTTTCGGCTAATGTCCTAAAAGTTTATCAGCCTGCACTTAACCCGATGGTGCAGCAGCACATTTTAGCTTTGGCTAAGTACCGCCAAACTCAACTCGCAGAAACTAGGTTACAACAGGGCGATCGCGCTGGTGCGGCCACGATGCTACAAACGGCTGCTAAAACTGCTCTGCAAATGGGCGATAAAAGTGCCGCAACTGTGCTGCAAACCTCTGCTACTCGTTTGCAGTCTGGTGCAGAATTGACGGAAGCCGATCGCAAGAAAACTCGCATTGCTTCTAAAACTGTATTGAAGTAATATTATTTTCGCTTAATTGCGATCGGCAGCATTGTTCGTAGTAAGGAATGCAAGTCCTAATTTACTAAAAGCCTTAGAGAGGACTAAAGTCCTTACTACGAACCGGTTTATAATGTTTGTACCACCTATCGAGAGTGCTTGTATGAGCCAGACAATATCTGATAAAGTACGCTGGACTACCGCCGATTTAGAACTCTTACCCGATAACGGCGATCGTTATGAACTTATTGATGGAGAGTTATTTGTGACTAGAGCACCGCATTGGGGTCATCAACAGACTTGTGGCAGATTTTTCTCTGTGCTTGATACTTGGTCGATGTCTGCTGGTTTAGGACGAGCTGCAATCAATCCAGGGCTGATTTTCACAGAGGCCGATAACGTCATTCCTGATGTAGTTTGGGCGAGCAATGAACGCTTGGCCCTCTTGCTAGACGAAGCCGGTCATTTAACCGCCGCTCCTGAGTTAGTGGTTGAAGTATTATCTGCTGGTACAGATAATGAAAGAAGGGATAGAGATTTGAAACTCCGACTTTATTCAGTGCGGGGAGTACAAGAATACTGGATTGCTAATTGGCGGTTGCAGCAAATAGAGGTTTATCGCAGGGAACAAGCAAGTTTAAGATTAGTTGCTACGCTGTTGAGAAACGATCAACTTACTTCACCTTTGTTACCTGGTTTTAGTTGCTCTGTAGCTCAGGTTTTTGCTTAGACTTATGAAATATTTGTACAGAGCGATCGCACTTTGCGGATTTGTTACCGTTTTGGGTGGCATATCCCCTGCCATTTCTATTCAACCCTCACCAATACTCATCGTTCAAAATTCGGCTGAAGACTTATTTAACAGCGGTTTAGCCAAGTCAGAGGCTGGAGATATCCCAGGGGCGATCGCAGATTACACCGCAGCTATTGCCATCAACCCCAACTACGCCAAAGCTTATAACAAACGCGGCATCATTCACGGCCGCTATCTCAAGGACTATCCAGCAGCCAAAGCCGACTTCGATCGCGCCATTGAAATTAACCCGAAGTATGCCGATGCTTACTACAACCGTGCGAAAGTCCGCTATTTATTAAAAGACAAACCGGGCGCGATCGCTGACTATCAAAAAGCCGCCGATTTTTATCAAAAAGACGGCAAGACAGAAGATTATCAAGATGCAATAAAACACCTGCACAGGCTGCTATTATAAATGTTTTGGGAAACAGGGTATAATATAACCACAGCTTTAAAATTTTCAAATTATGACCTTAAGCAAAAGTTACAACTACGCCTCCCATGAAGACTATTTAGAAGGGGAAAAATTTAGCCCGATCAAACACGAATACAGACAAGGAGAAATCTACGCAATGGCGGGAGCAAGCGATGCCCATGAAACAATTGCAGGCAACTTATTTGCGCTGCTGAGAAACCACGTTCGGGGTACAGGATGCCGCATTTACATAGGAAACATGAAAGCCAGAATTGAGCAAGCAGACGTGTTTTACTATCCAGACATCATGGTGACTTGCGACGAAAGAGATAGAAGCCTTGAATATTTCAAACGCCACCCGCGCTTAATCGTAGAAGTTCTATCTCCAACAACAGCATCATTCGATCGCGGAAATAAATTTGCCGACTACCGCACCGTAGAAACTTTGCAAGAATACGTAGTGATTAATCAAGAAAGAATCGGTGTAGAATGTTATCGGCGCAATGCAGAAGGGCGCTGGGAACTTTACCCTTACGGTGTTGGCGAAGAAGTTCGCTTGGCTAGCGTAGACTTTCAATGCCCGATCGCACAAATTTATGAAGATGTTTTAGAAATCGGTTAAAATAGTCGATCGCACAAACACCAAAAATTCATCAGCGTTCATCAGCGTCCATCAGCGGTTGAACACTCCAAATTAACCATTCAAAAAATGCCTGCAACCTCCACCGTCACCGTCACCGTACCCGCCACAACCGCCAACCTCGGCCCCGGATTCGACTGCATCGGCGCCGCTTTAAGCCTCCACAATCATTTCCAATTCTCCCTAATAGAACCCTCCGCAACAGAGAAACTAAAAATTACCGTTACGGGCGCAGAAGCTGCCAAAGTCAAGACAGACGACAGCAATCTCGCTTACCAAGCCTTTGTCAAGTTATACGAATACCTCCGTCAATCCCCCCCACCAGTGGCGATACACATAGATATGCAAGTGCCGCTGGCGAGGGGTTTGGGGAGCTCCGCTACAGCTATTGTCGGCGGGTTAGTCGCTGCGAATTGTTTAGCCGGCAAGCCTTTGAGTCAGGTGGATGTGATGCAGTTGGCGATCGAACTTGAAGGACATCCCGACAACGTTGTCCCCGCTTTGTTGGGAGGTTGTCGCCTCGCTGCTAGTAATACACCCCCCCAACCCCCCCTTAGCAAGGGGGGGCTAAGAGAACAACTCCCCCTTAGCGAAGCGGGGCTAAGAGAATCACCCCCCCTTAGCAAGGGGGGGCAGGGGGGGGGTTCCTGGCAAATTTGCGACATTCCGTGGCATCCCGATCTCGTGCCCGTGGTAGCCATTCCCGATTTTGAACTTTCTACAGCCGAAGCGCGACGAGTTTTGCCAACAGATTACAGCAGGGCTGACGCGATTTTCAATGCTGCACATCTCGGTTTGTTGGTGCGGGCTTTGGCTACGGGCGATCGCAATTGGCTGCGTTGCGCCCTCCAAGACAAGATTCACCAGCCTTACCGGCGATCGCTGATTCAGGGATATGAAGCGGTGCAAGAAGCTGCAATGAATGCAGGGGCTTGTGGGATGGTAATTAGCGGTGCGGGGCCGACGCTTTTGGCTTTAACGGATGTTACTAATGTTGATGCGGTTGTGAGGGAAATGGCGGCTGCTTGGATGGAATTTGGGGTGAAGGCTGATGTGCGGGCGATTTCTATTGATACTCAAGGTGCACAAGTCTCCAGTTAATTAGTCGTAAGGTGTGTACCCTTTCGGGTAAACGCATCTTAAAAATTCGCCATCATCTAAAAATATTAAGACTACCTATGATTGACAGTCCATAAACCGCTGAAAAGCCGGCCTAATGGAATCTGTGTTACAAAAATAACAGAAATCTTCTATGGGTAGCTAAGTTATGCCAGTTCGCTTCATCAACGATCGCTATGCTATATCCCCCAATCCGCGATCGGGCGGGATGGCTGATGTCTATCGCGCAAGAGACTACGATCAGGAAGAACGGCTGGTTGCAGTAAAAGAATTCAAACACGGGCAGATTGAAGCAGATATTCTAGCCGAGTCCTTCAAACGTGAAACCCAAGCCCTGCAAGAGTTGAAGCACCCCGGAATTGTGGAACTTCTCGATTTTGGCAAGGATGAAACTACGGGTAACTATTTTCTCGTCTTGGAGTGGATGGACAAGGATTTGGCAACTCTTCTGAAAGAATCTCCTCCCGACGGTTGGGATTCATTTTGGAAAGCGGTAGCGTTACCCGTGTTGGAGGCTCTGGCTTTTTCCCATAATCGCAGAATAATACACCGCGATATCAAGCCCAGCAACATTTTAGTGGGGAGTGACGGTCAACTCAAACTTGCTGACTTTGGCATATCCAAGCTTAAGGGCTATTTGCAACCAAGCATTACTCTCAAAGACTTTGTATCGCGTACATTCACTCCGCCAGAAACCGACGATGGTTCCTATACCTACACTCGCGATATCTACAGTTTTGGTGTATTGGTTCTAAAGTGCCTGACCAATATTGAACTCACAGATCATAATAGTATCCCCAGCGCACTGAAAGCGTTTAATGCACCACCTGAAATCCTTGAAATAATCGAGCGTACTGTTTCTCTCTATCCAGAAGAGCGTCAGCCTAATGCAGAGGTACTGCTAGCTCAACTTAATGCTATTCAAGGGAAGACAAAAACAGGAGTAATTAAGAAGCCTCCTTGCTTCCTTAAGCTTATACCAAAGTGCTTGAACAGACTTAAAAGTGAAATTGAGATTTATTCTGAAGTTGAGATCGAGAATCTTATCCTTGACGATCTCAATAATGAATCGGGTTGTGGGATTCGTCCCTATAAATTTAAGGACGACGCAGACGATTCATCTCGTGAAGATCATTACGAAATTTATGGTGTTTCCTATCGGTATCACATGAAGGTGGATCAAAACCGAGGAAATCACCTAGTTATTTTCAATGCTTGGTCTACTTCCTACTCGCAACTGGAACAGCGTCGAGAGCGTGCTTGGAATCTATCCTACGAGTTCAAATTTGGAATGCCACTGAATTCATATGAAGCAAAAGAGGTTATTCAGAAGCTACAGGATTCAGTGATAGAGCATGAAGCCAACTTAAAAGAACAAGAAGATGAAAAAGAAAAGCAACGGATATTCCAAGTTTGGTGGGATATTCTCAGAGCCAAGACAGATTGGGAAAAAAACCGAGAGAAACCGATTAAATACACAAGCGTTACTCGTGAGGGAAACCGCGTTATCTTTGAACTATCAGAACTTCCAGAAAATGACATAGCTGGACAACCCCGCCATGTGACAAACCCAAAAGGATTTAGCATCTTGGGGGGAGATATTGAGCAGGTCATCAGTGACAGATTGACTCTTTATGTTAAATATGGAGAACCAGACAGACTCCCACAATCTGGCGAGTTACGCTTTGATACTCGTGCTGCTGAGGTTGCCCTAAATCGACAAAAAAATGCCCTTGATGCGATTCGATTTGACCGGGGAGTACGCTCAGACATTCGCCAATTACTCGTCAATCCTCAAGAAGTTCGTAATCCTAAAGTAGAGGTGGATGTCCAGTTTGTTCAACCTCTCAATGAATCACAGCAGGAAGTTGTTAAAGCTGCACTCGCAACAGAAGATTTTCTGATTGTTCAAGGTCCACCAGGTACAGGAAAGACAACATTTATTACAGAAGTTGTTCTGCAAACTCTTAAAACTAATCCTGATGCTCGAATTTTGCTCAGTTCACAAACTCATGTTGCACTAGATAACGCCCTAGAACGGATTCAAGCTAAAAATCCTAACTTGAAGTTGGTGCGACTTGGTAACCATGAACGGGTATCAGAGAATGTTCATTCGCTCTTACTCGAAGAACAGATGGAACAGTGGCGAGAGGGTGCAATTGCTAAAGGACAGGAATTTATTGATAATTGGTCAGCGCAACGAGGTATTTCTCAGCATAACAGTGAAATAGCCACACTATTTCAAGAAATGAAAACTCTGGTTACAAAAATTGAAAATCTCAGAGGAGATGTTAATATCTGGAAACACGATTTAGATGAAATACTAGCAATAAATTACAACCCAGAAAACCCAGATTCATTGTTGGAAACTAAAATCCCCAAGGATAAGCTAGAGGAATGTCAGAGTATTGAAGCTGAAATTAGTATCCTTCGTAAACAATTAAAAGAAGCACGAGAGCAACAGAAGGAAAAATCAAAGCGTCTTAAAGAATTAACCGGAAGCAGTATCAATAAACTTTTGAGACTTTCGGTTCAGGAGATAGAAGAGCGGATAAATCAACTAATAAATCCAAATGCACCTGATGCGAAGATGCTCCAACGGCTGATAGCTATTCAGGCGGAGTGGTTCGATCAGTTTGGTCGAAATGAGAAATTCAATGCACCTTTGATTAAGCGATCGCAAGTGGTAGCCGGAACCTGCATCGGAATTCCTAGAGATATTCAAGACATAGAATTTGACCTGTGTATTGTTGATGAGGCTTCAAAAGCTACGGCGACAGAAGTGTTGGTTCCAATTGCGCGATCGCATCGCTGGATACTTGTTGGCGATCCCAAACAACTCCCACCATTTCGAGATGAAGCTAGCAGAGATTCTGACTTTCTGGACAAATACGACCTAACTCAAGAGGATATCCGAGAAACCCTGTTCGATCGACTGCTGAGAACACTCCCAGATGGCTGCCACAAGATGTTAACAATTCAACATCGAATGGTTGCACCAATCGGCGATCTGGTCAGTGAGTGCTTCTATGATAGTCAGCTAAAAAGTGCCAGGACTGACTTAGATCAGCATCTTCGCAGTGTTTTACCACAACCTGTGACTTGGTTAACAACAACCAAACTTCAGAATAGTCGCGAACAGTCTGCCAATTCTAGCTTTAACAATATTTGTGAGGTCAATGTCATAGTTCAGTTTCTCAAACAGCTAAACCAGACGGCACTAAAGGCGCAGAAAAAATACAGTGTCGCTGTATTGACGGGGTATGCAGCACAGCTAAAGTTGCTCGATCGTAACCTGGCCTCAGAATTAAACAATTGGCAAGCATTAAAAGTTGAGTGTAATACAGTGGATGCCTTCCAAGGACGCGAAGCTGATATTGCAGTGTACTCTGTGACTCGTTCTAACAAAGAAGGTAAAGTGGGTTTTCTGCGCGATGCAGAACGATTAAATGTGGCCTTATCCAGAGGTAAAGTTGGCTTAGTAATCGTGGGAGATCATTACTTCTGTAGAACCTCACATGACAACCCATTACACCGAGTTTTGGATTACGTTGAAAGTCACCATGAAAATTGCGCCCTAAAGGAGCTTAACTTATGAGTTCAGAAGAATCAGTTTTTCTTACTCCAGAAGAACTACGCCGCTATGACAATCGTACAGGCTTCGATTTAGTTAGCTGTAAAGAAGTCGGATTGCCAGTTTATAAAATCACTGTTCTAGCTCTAACCCAACTCCATAAACCGATTCCCCCTATAGAAGAATATGTCTTGAAAGCTATTAATGCTAGTTTATCCTCAGAAGTGGATATTGCTGGATTTCTTGGTCTCGAACCGTCTATCGTCAGGGATGCAATGATAAATTTAAGGATGAGTGAGGATATTGACCTTATAGCTCCTGATGACTCTCTGATGCAAGTTTGGAAGTTGACCAAAAAAGGTGAAGGAACGCTCCGCGATGCCAAAATTATTGTTCCAGAGGAGCGAACATTTGATATCAACTTTGATGGACTCCTACGGCATCCTCGCTGGTACGGGCGATTGGAATCACGTTTACTCAAGCAAAAAGACTTGCGTAATCAAGAAATTATAGAAATTGAACCATCTCCGAAAAAGCCACCCGAACTTTCCGATCTTAAACTCAAAGATGTGGACGCAATTATTCGCCAGATTGAGGGGGCAAGCAAAGCCAAAGTCAAGCAAGATAGAGACCTGCTAGCCTTGAAAGCTATTGAGCGTAGACAGAGATTTTTTCAACCTGCATTGGCACTAATCTATAAAGCAAAAGATAGTGATGATGTTCAGGTTGCCTTCGGTATTGATGGTGTCCTGTCCACTGAACATGAAGCCGCTTTCGCCCGTTCTAATGGAGTCAAGAAACTTAAAATATTAGAGACGATAAAAGAAAGCGCACCACGGAAACTAGCTGAAGAAGTTTTAGGACGTGAATTCATCGATCAAAACCCTATTCCAAATATTGAAATCGTCAAAGAAAAAGTATTTACGGCTCAGGCTGAACTACAAGCCCAAATTGAGACCACACAAAATCGGATTGAGCAGACTAATAACGATGAAGAAAAACGTCTTCTAACTCAGCAGCTTCAAGAGGCTTTACAGCGAATAGAATATCTTGAAAATCAACTTAAATCAGAACTAGCTTTGCTGCCTATTCGTTTTCTAGAAGTATATGAACACCGTCCACTGCTCGAACAGGCTCTTAAAGAGAGCCAAGAACGTCTGATGATTATCTCGCCTTGGATTCGAGCAAGTTCTGTGGATAAAAAATTTCTCCAAGAGTTTGAAAATCTCCTCAAGCGGGGAGTACAAGTTTTCATTGGGTACGGTTTGGGAGAAAATGATGATAAAAAGTACCAATCTGATATCCGGGCTGAGAATAATATTCAAAAATTAGCGAGTCAGTATAAGGATAATTTCCGGCTCAAGCGCCTTGGAGATACTCATGCAAAAATCCTCATTTCTGATGTGAAATTTGCTGTAACGACAAGTTTCAATTGGCTTTCCTTCAAGGGAGACCGCGATCGCACGTTCCGGGATGAGCGGGGGACGCTGGTATCTGACCACCATAAAATCGATGAACTGTTCGATAGCTATAGGTCGCGATTTAAAGATTGAATGGTCTCGCTTCCACAAAGTTAAAACCTTCTTCCCTCTTCCTTCCTCTGCGGTGGGTTAAAAATTTTAGTGATTTTGAATACAATTCCCGACTAAATAGCCGATCGCACTCCTCAATTTTGTCTGGGGATCTAAAGTTCCCCTAAAGTTCCATGCCCGATCGCAAAACCCTCCCTAAAATAGAAGTTGCAGGACTATCGGTCTCATCGCCGATTCAGGAACACCTGAAAAATCCCAAACTAGCGAGCCACAAGACAGGGAGAACATCAAAATCATGGTAAACGCGCCGACAGGGGAAGCCCGCCTAGGCCAAACCGAGCAGGTACAAGCCTTAGACCGCGATTGTACGACTCTATCCCGTCATGTACTCCAGCAACTGCACAGCTTTTCAGCAGATGCTCAGGATTTGAGTGCCCTAATGAGTCGCATCGGATTGGCTGCAAAGTTGATCGCAAGGCGACTCAGCAGAGCCGGGTTAATGGAAGATGCTTTAGGGTTTACAGGGGCTGTAAACGTGCAGGGAGAATCTGTCAAAAAGATGGATATCTATGCTAATGAAGTGTTTATCTCGGTATTCCAGCAAAGTGGACTTGTCTGCCGCTTGGCTTCGGAGGAAATGGAAAAACCCTATTACATTCCTGAAAATTGTCCGATCGGGCGTTACAGTCTGCTCTACGATCCCATAGACGGTTCTTCCAATCTTGACATCAATCTCAATGTCGGCTCCATATTCAGCATCCGCAAGCAAGAGGGGGATGATGAAGACGGTTCTGCTGCCGATTTGCTCCAACACGGGCACAAACAAATCGCTGCCGGCTACGTGCTGTATGGGCCCAGTACCATGCTGGTTTATTCGATCGGGCAAGGCGTTCATTCATTTACCCTCGACCCCAGTTTAGGCGAGTTTATTCTATCAACCGAAAACATCAAGATTCCAGATAACGGCCCGATCTACAGTGTCAATGAAGGTAGCTTTTGGCAGTGGGAAGAATCTTATCGGGATTACATTCGCTACGTACATCGAAATCAAGGCTACACTGCTCGGTACGGCGGGGCTTTGGTGGGAGATTTTCACCGGATTTTATTTCAGGGAGGCGTGTTTTTGTATCCCGGAACCGTGAAAAACCCCGATGGCAAATTGCGTTTACTCTACGAGTCGGCTCCTTTGGCGTTTTTGATGGAGCAAGCCGGAGGGCGCGCTAGTACGGGTATTCAAGACATCTTGGACGTGGTGCCGACTAAAATTCACGAGCGCACGCCTTTGATTATTGGCAGTAAAGAAAATGTAGCGTTGGTTGAGTCTTTTATTAAAGAGCGATCGCGCAATCCCATAACACTTGAGGAGTGAAGTTAGTTGACAGTTGACAGTTGACAGTTGACAGTTGACAGTTGACAGTTGTCAATTGATAGTTGTTAGTTGTTAGTTATTAGACCGAAGTTGGAAGATAGTAAGAGGAAAAAAGGAAGAAGGAAGAAAGTTTTCACTGCCCATTACCAATTACCCATTACCCATTACCAATTATCCAAGTTTAGGAGTTAAATCAATGACGGACCAGACAAAGAATCACCTGTTAGAAATCAAAGAAATTGGCCAGAGCATCTGGATGGACAATTTGACCCGCAATCTGATCGAGTCCGGCGAACTCAAAAAGATGATAGAAAGTCGCGGGCTGCGAGGGATTACATCCAATCCGGCTATTTTTGAGAAGGCGATCGCGGGTAATGTGATTTACGATGCTGATATTGAAGCGGGCATCCGGGCTGGTAAATCTGTACTCGAAATTTACGAATCTCTGGTATTTGCAGATATCCGCAATGCTTGTGACATCTTCGCCCCAGTTTACGCAGAGTCCAAGGGTTTGGACGGTTACATCAGTATCGAAGTGCCACCGACGATCGCGAATGACACAGAAAGTACAATTAGCGAAGCCTTGCGCTATTATCAGGCGATCGGCAAACCAAATGTGATGATTAAGATTCCCGGAACTGCTCAAGGTTTGCCCGCCGTAGAGCGAGTCATCAGTGAAGGGATTAACGTTAACGTGACTTTGCTGTTCTCGGTTGACAGCTACGTCGAAACTTTCTGGGCGTACATTCGCGGTTTGGAAGCGCGGGCAGCTAAGGGTTTGGATGTGAGCAACATCGCTTCTGTTGCCAGTTTCTTCTTGAGCCGGATCGACATCAATATTGACGGCAAGATTGACGAGAAACTCAAAAACGTCACAGATATTTCCACCAAAGCCAAACTGGAAGCAGTGAAGGGAAAAATTGCGATCGCCAATGCCAAGGTAGCTTACCAGAAGTATAAAGAGATCGTCGCGAGCGATCGTTGGCAAGCATTAGCAGCAAAGGGAGCCGAAGTGCAGCGTTTGCTGTGGGCTTCCACCAGCACCAAAAACCCCAACTACAGCGATGTGATGTATGTGGATGAGCTAATCGGCCCCGACACGGTTAACACTTTGCCGCCGAACACCGTGGAAGCTTGTTTCGATCACTGCGATGTCGCGCCCCGGATTGAGAATAACGTTGCAGAAGCTTACAGCCTGATCGAAAGTCTCAAAGATCCCGACATCGACATCAACTTGGACAAAGTGATGGAAGACTTGCTCCTGGACGGGATCGAGAAATTCGTCAGCCCCTTCCAATCCCTGATGGATTCCTTGGAAGAGAAAGTTAAGAGGCTCGCACCCGTATAGTTCGCCGATTTGGTATCGGTAAGGGCAGAAACTCTCAGGAGTCTGAACACATAATCGTTTTGGCTCCTGAATCCTGATTAAATGCTCGTCCCCAATTATTGACGCGACTGAGATTATGGAAAATTTGTGTACGAACGTACACAATTCCCTTGTCAAAGAATATTTTGTGTACGAACGTACACAATTCCCTTGTCAAAGAATATCAAGTCCGCAAATTCCTGATTTTTCATACCTGACTGCTAAAGAAGTGTTATGTTAACTCCCCATACCATTCAACAAAGCGAGGAAGTCAACGCCCAACTGGATATCGCTGAACGGGCGAGGCTTCAACAACTCGAATCGATCGTAGAACAAGGACTTCATACTTTTTACGAAGTTGGCAAAGCCCTTGAGGAAATTCGGGAACAAAAACTGTACCGGGAAACCCACAAGAATTTTGAGGCTTATTGCCACGAAAAGTGGGGAATCACGAAACGAAGAGCTTATCAGTTCATTGACGCGGCTGAGATTATGGAAAATTTGTGTACGAACGTACACAATTCCCTTGTTAAAGAATATCAAATCCGCCCATTAAAGGGATTGCCCCCCGAGGTACAGCTAGAAATTTGGCAAGAAGCAGTAGAGTCATCGCCCAACGGGATTCCTACTGGTGCAGCAGTTCAGCGTTTGGTTGAACAGCGATTTCCATCGCTAGGAAGCGGGCGAACTCCCAAGGATACTGCTTCAGAATTGGAAAAATTGCGATCGGACAATCAACGCCTCAGACAGCAAATCCGAGAGCAAAACAGAGAGAGGGATCGGCGTGCTGCTGCTGTGGCGTTGGAAATGGAGCAACTTCGAGCCGAAAACAGGCAGCTAAAAGCTGAACTGCTACAGCGCGATCGAGATTGGGAAGTCAGACTAGCTGCTGAAAGGGTTAAAATCCGGGCGGAAGTTATAGCGGAACTCAGAGAGGAAATCCGGGCGGAAGTCAAAGCCGAATATGAAGGGCAGATCAACTCTCTGACCCAGCAATTAGCAGAAATGACGGCAAATTATCATGCTGTACTGGCAAGATTAACAGCACTAGAACAAGGAAAATAAATGGTAACGATACTTGAAAATCCACTGCGGGTTGGTTTGCGAAAGGAACGGATGCCGGAACCGCAAATTCTGGTGATATTTGGAGCTTCCGGCGATCTCACCCAGCGCAAACTGGTACCAGCAATTTATCAGATGAAGCTCGATCGGCGTTTACCACCAGAAACTACCGTGGTGGGAGTCGCCCGTCGCCCTTGGAGTCACGATTACTTCCGAGAACAAATGCGGGAAGGCATCGAAGAATTTGGCGGCGGTATTAGCAATGAGGAATTGTGGCAAGATTTCGCCAAAGGTTTGTACTACTGTCCCGGCGACATTGATAACCCCGAAAGCTATCAAAAACTCAAAGCTTTCTTAGCCGAACTCGATGAAGAAAGGAGAACCCGCGGCAATCACATCTTTTATCTGTCCGTTTCTCCGAACTTTTTCCCAGAAGCAATTCGGCAACTGGGCGCAGCTCAAATGCTGGCAGATCCAATAAAACATCGCTTGGTAATTGAAAAACCCTTCGGCCGCGACTTGAGTTCGGCAAAAGCTCTCAACCGTGTGGTGCAGCAGGTTTGCCAAGAACAGCAAGTTTACCGGATCGACCACTATTTGGGTAAAGAAACGGTTCAAAATTTGATGGTGTTCCGGTTTGCGAACGCGATTTTTGAACCGCTGTGGAACAGGCAATTTGTGGATCACGTACAAATTACGGTTGCAGAAACTGTGGGCGTAGAAGACCGGGCCGGTTACTACGAATCCTCTGGGGCGTTGCGGGATATGCTGCAAAACCACTTGATGCAGATTTTCTGTCTGACGGCGATGGAACCGCCAAACTCCCTCGATGCTGACAGCATCCGCACCGAAAAGATGAAAGTTCTGCAAGCAACTCGCTTGGCGGATTTGAATAACTTAGAGTTTTCCGCGATTCGCGGTCAATATTCCGCAGGGTGGATGAAAGGCAAACCCGTGCCGGGTTATCACGAAGAACCGGGGGTTGCTCCCAACTCGACAACGCCGACTTTTGTGGCGATGAAGTTTATGATTGACAACTGGCGATGGCAGGGAGTGCCTTTCTACCTGCGGACTGGTAAGCGGTTGCCGAAAAAAGTTAGCGAAATTGCAATTCAGTTTCGGGAAGTGCCGCTGTTAATTTTTCAGTCGGCGGCCCAACAAACTACTCCTAACGTTTTGACGATGCGGGTGCATCCCAATGAGGGGATTTCGCTGAGGTTTGAGGCGAAAATGCCGGGGCCAGATTTGCGGACGCGGACGGTGGATATGGATTTTAGTTATGGTGCTTCGTTTGGGGTGACATCTTCGGATGCTTACGATCGCCTGTTGATTGATTGTATGCTGGGCGACCAAACTTTGTTTACCCGTTCTGATGAAGTGGAAGAAGCTTGGCGGGTGGTAACTCCGGCGCTGATGGCTTGGGAATCTTCCAACGACCAAAGTTTGGTTCCTAAATATGAAGCTGGTACTTGGGAACCGGCAGAAGCAGAATTAATGATTAACAGAGACGGCCGCAAGTGGCGACGACTTTAAAAGTCAATTGTCAGTTGTCAGTTGTCAGTTGTCAGTTGTCAGTTGTCAGTTGTTAGTTGTTAGTTGTTAGTTGTCATTAGGTAAGAGTTGCTAACTTAAGAATCATCAAGGACTAATTTAGTAATCCTAATGTTCGGGAACTCTTGCGTGATAGCAGTTGTGACCAATGACCAATGACCAATGACCAATGACCAATGACCAATGACCAATGTCCGATGCCCGATGCCCGATGCCCGATGCCCAATGACCAATAACCAATAACCAATAACCAATAACCAATAAGAAAGGAGAAAAAACCGATGACGATGACACCGATGAAAGCTCCGCCTCTGGTTTCGCTGCAAAACCCTAAAGATGTGTCGATCGACCAAATAGAGGCAGAACTGAGTAAAATCTGGGAAAGTTACAGAGAATCAGGATCGAAGGGCGATTTTCCGATCGCGACTAGGGCAGCAACTTTTACTTTTGTCGTGTACGAACCGGAAGAAACCCAGCAATTATTGGCGGATCTGGGATTTTATGACGGGCCTGTCGATGGTATTAGCGGGCCGATGACGGCATCTAGCATCAGGGCTGCTCAAAAAGCTTACGGAATGCCCAGAAGTGGCAAACCTAGCGCTGAATTGTTGGCGATGTTGCGCGAAGAAGTGGCTCGCAAAAATGCCAAGGGAGAGCTTTTGGGTTCGAGTGGCTTGGGTTCCGGGGGTTCGGGGGTGGCTGATGCGATCGTAGCTGCGAATCCCTGCCGGATTATTGCTCTGTGCCCGACGGCGGGAGAAGATACGGGCGTGCAGGCTCAAGTGGCTGCTTACTGTCCGGTGCACAAGCGCGGCAGCGGCAATCTGATCTGCTGCGAGTATATTACGCTGCGGGGTACGGAAGCTGCTCTGGAACGGGTGAGCGCGATCGTGACAGCGCTGACGATCGCGGATTTGCCGACTTTGTTATGGTGGAAAGCGAATCCCGATGCCGATCGAGGTTTGTTCCAGCGGCTGGCGGCAACTAGCAGTTCTGTGATTATCGACTCTAGCAGTTTTGCCGAGTCTGAAGCGGAATTGCTGTTGATGCAAAGTCTGATCGAGGAAGGAATTCCGATCGCGGATTTGAATTGGCGCAGGCTGGCGGCGTGGCAGGAGTTGGCTGCCGAGGCCTTCGATCCGCCGGAACGTAGGGCGGCAATTCGGGAGATCGATCGAGTGACGATCGATTACGAACAAGGCAATTCTACTCAAGCGCTGATGTATTTGGGCTGGCTGGCGAGCCGGCTTCAGTGGCGTCCGGTTGCTTTCAAGCAAGAAGAGGGCGATTACCAAATTAAGCGCATTAAATTCGCAGGTGCGGACGAACGGGTTGTAGAAGCCGAGTTAGCTGCGATTCCGATTGCCGATACGGGCGATGTCCCCGGCGATTTAATTGCTCTGCGTTTAAATTCTACGAACGAGAAAGCGGCCTGCGGTACGGTTCTGTGTTCGGAAACGGGGGGCTGTATGCGGATGGAAATGAAGGGAGGCGCTCAAACCGATCGATTTAACCAGGTGACTCCTCTGTTCGATCAGGTGACGGAACAGTTGCTGGGCCAGCACTTGCAGAGTTGGGGCCGGGATATGCTGTACGAGGAAAGTTTGGCGGTGACGGCTCAAATGCTGAAGTTGGCTAAGAGGTAAAGAGAAGTTCGGCAACGGATGCAAGTAACGGATGTAACGGATGTAACGGATAGAATAAGGAAGAAGGAATTGAGTTAATATAAAGTAGAGCAGGCAATGTCTGCTCTACTTTATATTCTTCTTTCTTTCTTCGCGTTCTTCGTGTCTTCGCGGTTCGTTAAAGCATTATTTAATAGATGAGAGAGCTACACTCATAACTTTATCAACTATCTGTTTTCAGTATTTATTGTAACTAACTAGAACTATGGCTTTAGTAATTGCTGGCGAACGAAGCGGGGCAGGAAAGACTACTGTAACGATCGCCCTTTTAGCTTATTTAATCCGCCGCGGCTTGAACGTGCAATCTTTTAAGGTCGGCCCTGACTACATTGACCCGATGTTTCATGCTTTTGTGACTGGCCGCCCCTGTCGGAATTTAGACCCGGTTTTAACGTCTGAATCTTATGTAAAAAAGTGTTTTTCCCGCCACATTCAAGATGTCGATTGTGCTTTGGTTGAAGGGGTAATGGGTTTATTTGATGGGGTTTCTCCAAAGAAGGAAGAAGGAAGAAGGAAGAGGGAAGAGGGAAGAGAGAAGAGGGAAGAAGAACAAAATTATCCTATTTCCTTTGCTTCTACGGCTCATGTTGCTTATTTGTTGAATTTGCCGATATTGTTTGTGATAGATTGCAGCCGGCTTTCTGGTTCTGTGGCTGCGATCGCCCACGGTTTTCGTTCTTTTAACCCAAATCTTAAGTTCGCGGGTTTGGTGCTCAATCGGGTGGCGAGCGATCGACATTTGGATCTGCTGACAGATGCTCTGGAACCGCTCAATTTACCGATTTTAGGAGTTTTGCGTAGGGATGAGGCTGTGACGATTCCCGATCGGCATTTGGGTTTGATTCCGGCCGAGGAGTTGCCGCATCTTCACGGTGCGATCGATAAATTGGCTGATTTGGCTGCTGTTAGTTTTGACTGGGAGCAACTTTTACCTTTATTGGCTGCAACTCCTCATGGGGGGGGTGAGGGGTCTGAGCAACTTTTGGGTAGATACAGTCTCCCTTACTCAATTGTAACTAAAAAAGATGATGTTGTCAACTGTTTGGAAAAAAAGTTTTCGGTGAGGATTGCAGTTGCGCGCGATCGGGCTTTTAATTTTTACTATCAGGACAATCTTGATTTGCTGGAAGAGTTGGGCGCCGAGTTGGTATTTTGGAGTCCGTTGGATGACTCGGTTTTTCCTGAGAATGTGCAGGGGTTGTATTTTGGCGGTGGTTTTCCCGAAGTGTTTGCTGGGGAATTAAGCGGTAATGTTTTAATTCGGGATGCTGTCAGAAGTGCGATTTTTTCGGGAATGCCGACTTATGCGGAGTGCGGCGGTTTGATGTACTTGTGCGATTCGATTGTAGACTTCGACGGGAATTCTTGGCAAGGAGTGGGAGTTTTGCCGGCTGTGGCTGCGATGGGAAAGCGTTTGACTCTGGGATATCGAGAAGCTGTGGCGGTGGGAGATAGTTTGGTGTTAACTGCGGGGGATGTGGTTTGGGGACATGAGTTTCATCGATCGCATTTAACAGTGGAACCAACTAATCCAATTTATCACAGTTGGAGGTACGGCAAACGGGGAGAAGTTGAGGCGGTTGCTGAAGGTTGGGGGGTTTATGGGGTGCACGCTGCTTATTTGCATTTGCACTGGGGTGCGAACCCTGATATTGCGGTTCGTTTTTTGCAGCAGTGTTCTAATTTTGATTGTAAGGGTGTTTTGGGCGATCGAGTGAATTAGATTTTTTTAACCGCAGAGGGCGCAGAGGGCGCAGAGAAGAGAGATAGAGGAGTATTTGTATTATGTTTTTGATGAAATGAGTGAGGAGGTGTTGGGATTTATGAGTACATCAGTTTCAATGAAGCAATTGCCGGCACAATGGATAACATCGGAGAATTTTCGGAGTTACGGTCAAGTTATTTCTGCGAGTTTTGATGGCAAGTCTTTTGATGATGAGGATGCTAAGTTAAATTTGCAAAATGGCATTCCTAGATTTTACATTATGCGGTTGCACGAGAAGGGTCGCAAGTTTGGTAAAATTACGCGGCACGTTGAATGTACTCAGTGTTTGGGTTCTCTGGAAGGGAAGGATTGGTTGATGGCTGTTGCGCCTCCTGGGGATAGCGATCGACCTAGTTTGGAGGATATTGTTGCTTTTCGGATTCCGGGTGATTGTTTTATTAAGTTAGATGTGGGGACTTGGCACGCGGGGCCTTATTTTGATGCTGATTTTGTGGATTTTTATAATCTGGAGTTGAGCGATACTAATGTGGTTGACCATTTTAGCTTTGATTTGGTGAAGCATCACAATCTGGAGTTTGAGATTGTCTAATGTTGGTGATTTGTCGTTGCGCTTTCTTCCTGGTGATTATTTTTCGTTATGGGTTGTTTTTTTGAGTAAGATTTTTTGACCGCAGAGGGCGCAGAGGGCACAGAGGAAGAGATGGAAGAGAAAGAAATAAATAGGATGTGTGAACAAAAGTATAGCATGGTTCTGCGCCGATGTCGTTTGTTGGGTGCGGGCGATCGCGAAACGGTGGATATTGCGATCGATGATGATACAATAGTTGCGGTATCGCCGCGCATATCAGGAATGGGCGAACAGGAAATCGACATTCAAGGCAATTTAGTTAGTCCTCCGTTTGTGGAGTCGCACATTCATCTCGATTCTGCTTTGACTGCGGGGAACCGCGATGGAATCAAAGCGGCACTTTGTTTGAGGGAATTCAAATTTGGGGTGAACGCAAGCAAGGTTTAACTCTGGATGATGTCAAAAAACGGGCGATTGAAACTTTAAGGTTGCAAGCATCTCAAGGGATTTTGTTTGTCAGGAGTCACGCTGATGTTAGCGAACCGACGCTGACTGCTTTGCAAGGACTTTTGGAAGTACGAGAAGAAGTCAAAGATTGGATGACTTTGCAAGTTGTGGCTTTTCCCCAAGACGGGATTTATGGGAGTCCTGGAAACGACAAACTTTTAGATAAATCTCTGGATATGGGTGCGGATGCTGTGGGCGGGATTCCGCATTACGAGTTGACACGGGAAGATGGAGTAAAATCGGTTCACCGCATATTTGAACTTGCAGAAAAATACAATAAATTAATTGATATCCACTGCGATGAAATCGATGACGAACAGTCGAGATTTTTGGAAGTTGTAGCAGCTTGTGCGATTAGAAGCGGTGCGGGTTCGCGGGTGACAGCCAGTCACACGACAGCTTTCGGTTCCTACAACAATGCCTATGCTTTTAAGCTGATGGGAATTTTGCAAAAATCCCACATCAATTTCATCGCTAATCCTTTGATTAATATCACTCTGCAAGGGCGTGCGGATAGTTATCCCAAACGTCGCGGAGTGACGCGGGTTAAGGAGTTGTGGCAGCATGGATTGAATGTGAGTTTGGGGCACGACTGCGTGCAAGATCCGTGGTACAGTTTGGGTACGGGAAATATGTTAGATGTGGCTCACATGGCGGTTCATGTTTGTCAGATGACGGGAATGGCTGAGATTGCAGCTTGTTTTAATATGGTCACTGTCAACGGTGCTAAAACTCTCTATCTGGGAGATGATAATTATGGGATAGATGCGGGGAAACCTGCAAATTTGATTGTGTTGGATGCTGAGGATTGTTATGATGCAATTAGGAGGCGCGCTGCGGTTCGGTATGTGATTTCGCGGGGTAAGTTGCTAGCGGAAACTGTCCCAGCAAAAACTTGTTTTTTCTGACTGTCAACTTGCGGTTTTTTTTAGTAGTGCGCTGTACAAACAACAACTTTATCGATATAAAATATCAAGGGTTTTAGCTGGAAAAGCAACCTTGACTAATATCGTAAAAAATGATAGCTTTTAGATAAAATTAATCCTTCAAACACATATGAACGCTAAGTTTCAAGACCTAGAGTGCGATACAGATATTTTGCTTATAGAGAAAGATACTTTTACAGTTGAAAGATTTAAAGACCTAATGCGACAGAAGCTTGCTAAAAACCTTAATGAAATAATACCCAACTCGCGAGAGGTAAGAATGTTTTTTAAATTGTTTTATGATTGCTCTATTGGTGAACTAGATCTAAAAGTAGATAAAGGTCAATGGATTTTTCCTCCTGCAGGAATGACCTGTCAGCTTCTCAAAATCGGTTCCCAAGCTTGGCAAAAAGGTAAGCTAAGAGTAAAAGCCTATTTAAAATTTAATTTCTCTAGCGTGGAAGTGCAAATAAGTTGTGATTTTTGTCCTGATGAACCTGCCGAACCAGAATCTATTCTAGATGACATCCGCCAATCTGAAGAGTACAAAAAACTCGCTAATAACAACTGACCTCTGAAACTGCTAAACTATGAGTCAAGGTGCTATTCCCGATGAGAGTCCGAGAAACTTGCCAGAGCAACTGCTTCTGCAAGATGCAGTTGCTGGAAATAGCAAAGGTATTCAAGGCGGAGTGAATAATATGCTGGGAGATGCTCCCAGACTTGTGGCAATCTATGGTGGATATCCTGAACATTGGTATAAAATGACCAGCATTCAGTCTTTTATGATTGATGGAGCGTCTGTACAAGTTCATTGGTTTCGGAATAGTCAGACTCAGGAAAATGTAGAGTACAAGTTCAAACGTCAGTACCCGAAAATAGCTCCCAAGAATCTGTAATTAGGAAAGAAAAAAATATGATAATTCGCTGTATCGCTAATACAGGTGCATTGCTTCCTGATGATTACATAGAACCTACTATAGGTTACACAAGACAACTACAGTTCTCATTAACGGTAGGTCGTGAATATGTTGTTTATGCTTTTAGAGAATGGCGGGGAACTATTTGGTATTATATCTGCGATGATAATTACAGCTATTATCCCATGCAGAATCCGGCGCCACTGTTTGAAGTGGTTGATGACAGAGTTTCTAAGTATTGGCGGTTTAAACTTTCGCCCAATGGATTCTTGATGATAGCATTTGAACAGTGGTTTACCGATCCTTATTTTTATGATAAGCTGACGGATCAGGAAGAGGCGGAGGTTGAGATTTTTGATAAGGTTAAGGAATTGATGGATGCTGAGGATTTTGATTTGCCTCCCTTAGATGTCGCCGTTGAAAAATTGCGGGAAGCTGTCAGTGTTTGAGTTGAGAAAGAGAGAAGTTCAATTTAGTCTTTTTCGTGTGATTCACATACTTTTTCAACAAATGACATCGGAAACTGTTAAACTATGAAGCAAGGTGCTATTCCCGATGAGAGTCCGAGAAATTTACTAGAGCAACTGCTACTGCAAGATGCTAAAGCTGGTAATTGTAGAGCCATTCAGGGCGGATCTGACGATATACTAGGGGATGTTTCCAGACTGGTTGCCCTCTATGGAGGTAATCCCGAAGACTGGTACAAAATAACCAGCATTCAGGCTTTTGTAATTAATGGAGCTTCCGTACAAGTGCACTGGTTTGAAAACAGGGAAATTTTGCAACAAGTTGAATTAAAGTTTAAACGACAATATCCTAAAATAGCCCCTAAGAATTTATAGGTATACAAGTTATGATTGTTCGCTGTATTGCTAATACTGGAGAACTTCTACCGGAAAATTATATTGATCCTGCCCGAGGTTATACTAAAAAGGTTGAATTGCCGTTGACAGTTGGCAAGGAATATGTTGTTTATGCAATCCGATCGTGGCAGGGAAGAGTTTGGTACTATATTTGTGATGATAATTACACCTATTATCCCATACAGACTCCGGCACCGCTGTTTGAAGTAGTTGATAACCGAGTTTCTAAGTATTGGCAGTTTATGCTTGAGCCGAATGGGGTGTTAAGGTTTGCTTTTGAGCAGTGGTTTACTGACGCTTATTTTTATGATAAGCTGACAGACCAAGAAGAGGCGGAGGTGGAAATTTTTGATAAGGTTAAGGAATTGATGGATGCTGAGGTTTTTGATTTGCCTCCCTTAGATGTCGCCGTTGAGAAGTTGCGGGAAACTGTCAGTGTTTGAGTTGGGGAAAGTACGAGAGTAAATTGATTTTGTTAACCAGATTGACTAAGATAGCTTGAAATGGTATAAAATATCAAAGAGCAGAAATTGGTAAAATAAAATGGAAGAAAAAGTTAAAATCAATACAAGCTATGAGACACTAGACGGCGAAGATGATGTTTTGTTATTGGGGAAAGCTACTTTTACTGTTCGTCACTTGAAAGAGCTAACAGCTAGCAAGTTTTACAAGATAATGGTTCAGACTTATGTAGCAGAAACTAACAAGCGTGAGCAGTCGATAATTCAGTGGATACAATATCTGTCGATTAACGAAGAAACAAAAATTATGGGAGGGGATATAAACTGGAAATCGCCTCAAGAAGGAATTGATTGTCAAATTCTAAAAATTGGTTCTAAGGGTTGGCAAAAAGGAAAGCTTAAGATAGAAGTCAATGCAACTTTGCAGTCTTGGAAAACGCAGACATCCATAAAGTTTTGTCCTGATGAACCACCAGAGCCAAAATCACCTTTAGATGATATCCGACAATCCGAGGAATACAAAAAACTGAGCGATAATAAATGACAGCCCGATCGCCATTACAATAAAATAATCGATCGCACCCCGCCGCACTGATAAGGGAAAATAGAAAAATGACAAATATAGAAGAATATGTCGATCGCACCGCTGAACTGATAAACTTACCCATCAAACCGGAACATCGCCCCGGCGTTGTGGTAAACTTCGAGAGGATAGTGCAGATCGCCCGACTCGTTACAGAATTCCCCTTACCCCCAGAAATCGAAGCTGCACCAGTGTTTGAACCTTAGATTTTTTACCGCCGATGAACGCAGATGAAGCCAAATTTTTAGCAGGAGCGGATGCAGTCGCTACAGCATCCGCTGTTAAAAGTGGTAAAATTGCAGCGACAGCGGTTGTGAATGCTGCATTAGAACGAATTGCCGATCAAGATAAAACACTCAATTGCTTTACTGCCATCACCGCAGAAAGTGCGATCGCAGCAGCCGAAAAGATAGATAATGCGATCGCAAATAACGAAAACCCAGGCCCGCTAGCAGGCGTTCCCTTTGCAGTAAAAAATTTGTTCGATGTCAGCGGAATTACTACCCTAGCCGGGTCAAAAATCAACGCTGACAACCCTCCGGCGAGCCAAGACGCGGCGGGGGTCGCACGACTAAAACAAGCTGGTGCTATCCTTGTAGGTACGCTGAACATGGATGAGTACGCCTACGGTTTCGTCACCGAAAACAGCCACTACGGGGCGACTCGCAACCCCCGCGATACTGCGCGCATCGCCGGCGGTTCCAGTGGCGGTTCCGCAGCAGCAGTCGCCGCCGGTTTAGTACCCTTCACCCTCGGTTCCGATACTAACGGTTCCATCCGCGTACCGGCTGCGCTGTGCGGTGTGTTTGGGTTTAAGCCTACTTACGGCCGTTTGTCTAGGGCCGGTGCTTTTTTGTTTTCGAGTAGTTTGGATTGCGTGGGGCCGTTCGGGCGATCGCTCCGAGACATCGGTCTACTGTATGATATCCTGCAAGGCCCAGATTCTCGCGATCCAGTTTGCACTCAACGCCCGCCAGAACTTACCTCGCCACAGTTAAATACAGGAATTGAAGGATTGCGAATTGCTGTTGCTGACGGCTATTTCGCTACTGGGGCCGAACCGGAAGCTATGGATGCTGTAGAAATAGTTGCCCGAACCTTGACAAATGTCTTGAATTGTGGTATTGAGACGGAAACAACAACAACAAACCCCCGAAAAATCGGGGGGCTTGCAACTGTCAGCATACCGGAATCCGATCGCGCGAGGGCGGCAGCGTTTATAATTACTGCTTGCGAGGGTGGAAACTTGCATTTGGAGAATTTGCGGACGCGCCCTCAAGACTTCGATCCGGCAACGCGCGATCGTTTTTTGGCTGGAACCCTGATTCCTGCGACATGGTACGTGCAAGCACAGAGATTCAGACAGTGGTATCGGTCTCAAATTCGTGCAATATTCCAACATACAGATATCATTCTCGCACCCGCCACGCCGATCGCAGCTCCTGAAATTGGCGTCGAGAAAATGGTCATCGCCGGACAAGAAACAAGAGTGCGTCCTAATCTGGGACTGTTCACCCAACCCCTATCATTTATAGGCTTGCCGGTGCTTTGCGTGCCCGTACAGCGGCCCGGCGCTTTGCCCTTGGGGGTACAAATTATTGGTGCTCCCTACAGCGAAGCGGTGATTCTCCGAGTCGCTGCGGTACTAGAATCGCAAGGCATTATATGTGCCGAATCAATTTAGTCCTAGTTCTAGGGTTTGTTGTTGCGGTGGAAGCGTCTCTTAGTCCTTCTAGCAATAGCTTTGCGCTTCTGCTTTTCGAGGGGGGTTTCAAAGTGGCGGTGCTTTCTCATGTCGGGGAAAATTCCCGCTTTGGAAACTTGTCGCTTAAACCGTCGTAGGGCTGACTCAATCCCTTCATTTTCGCCGATTACAACTTGGGTCATTCTTTCTCCTTTGGTTCGTTAGATCAAGTTTTATCATATCAAGGTTTCTGGCGGCGCGACCTGTTGGATGTCGGGCGATCGACCAAAACCCCAAAATTATACCAGAAAATAGGTTCTTCATTCAGTTGATAGTTGACAATTGACAGTTGACAGTTAATTGACAGTTGACTACTGACCAACTGACCAACTGACCAACGTATCCGCTCAATAAATCGGGGTAAATCGCTCAATGATGAGCGTTAAATATCGCAAAATCGTTCCAAACGCAGTACTCTACCCCGAGCTATTGAGCGGATACTGACCAACTGTCAACTGTCAACTGTCAACTGTCAACTGACCAACTGATTTTCCTGGCGCAGGTAAGCTTGAATAAACGGCTCTAATTCGCCGTTCATCACATCTAAGACGGCAGTTGTTTCCACTCCAGTCCGCAAATCCTTGACCATTTGATAGGGGTGAAACACGTAGTTGCGAATTTGGTTGCCCCAAGCCGCCTCTACCATATCGCCGCGAATCTCGGCAATTTCGGCGGCGCGCTGTTCCCTAGCAACCACCAACAGCCTAGCTTTGAGTAAGGCGAGAGCTTTTTCTTTATTTTGCAACTGACTGCGTTCTTCGGTACAGCGGACGGCTAAACCAGTCGGAAGGTGAACGATGCGGACAGCCGTTTCTACCTTGTTAACATTTTGTCCGCCCTTGCCGCCTGCGCGAGAAGTCGTGACTTCCAAATCTTTTTCTGGAATATCCAGTTTAACGGATCGATCGAGCACCGGCATCACTTCAACGCCCGCAAAACTTGTTTGACGCTTGTCATTAGCGTTAAACGGCGAAATTCTCACCAAACGGTGAGTACCTTTTTCCGACCTCATGTAGCCGTAAGCGTAGCGGCCGACAATTTCCAAAGAGGCAGATTTAACACCTGCTTCCTCTCCCTCAGAAATCTCGGTTAAATGTACCTTGTAACCCTGACTTTCACCCCAGCGGGTGTACATCCGCAGCAGCATTTCGGCCCAATCTTGAGCATCTGTACCGCCGGCCCCGGCGTTAATTGTCAAAACCGCGCCGCCTTCATCGTAGGGCCCAGAGAGTAATTGTTGCAGTTCCCACTGGTCGAGTTCGCGGGTTAATTGGGAAAGACTCGATGAGGCTTCTTGGAACAGGGACTCGTCTGCGTCTAACTCCAGCAGTTCTAAAATAGCTCTAGCGTCTTCTAGGCTAGTCTGCCAGCCGTGGTATTGGTCTAAATGAGATTTGAAGTCATTCAGTTCTTGGAGGGTTCCTTGAGCTTGTTCTTGGTCGTCCCAGAATGCCGGTTGGGCGCAGATTTGCTCTAAATCTTGGATTTTGGCTGTGAGTGCGGGGATGTCAAAGATAGTCCTGGGTGGTACCCAGTCGATCGGACAATGTTTCAATATCGTGTTTGATGTCTAGAACTTCCACTGTGAGTTCTCCTAGTTTTGTGGTGTCTTGTCGATTTTAGCTGAAATTGGGTTCAATCTGTGCAAATCAATTTTTCAGCAGCAGACCAGCTTTGATGAATGGGTCAATCTTGCCGTCGAGTACCTCGGCGACGGCTGTTGTTTCGATTCCTGTACGGAAATCCAGAACTTTGTCCTGGTTTGCGCTGTCGCTGGCAAATTGATATTCTCGAATTGGTTGGTTGAGGAATGTTTTTAGCCGATCGCACTGAATGTCTGCAAGCTGCTGAACTCCTTGCCTTTGCATAATAGCAAACAGTTTGCTCTTGAGAACCGCCAAAGCCTTGTCTTTATTTTGCATTTGAGTGCGACATCCGTCACAAATGGCAGAAATACCAGTAGGAATATGCACAATTTTCACCCATGCTTTGGTTCCGTTAGTATTCTGATTGAGATTGGGTAATATGGCTCTTAAATCCTGCTGTGCAATCTCCAATTGCACGTACATTGGCAAAATTTCCACCGTCGCTGTAGAAGAGAGTAGCATTATGGTAATATTAAAAGGCGATTTCCGTTTAAGTCGGTGTATTCCGGTTTCTGACTTGAGATAGCCGCAAGCGTAACGTCCGTCTATTTCCAAGGTTGTAGAAATAATTCCTATTTCAGGCGCTGGGGAAGATTCAACGTCCGCAACTTGGTAGCCTCGGCTTAGTCCCCACATAATATACATTCTGAGCAACATTTCTGCCCAGTATTGAGCATCGATACCGTTTGTTCCGGCCTTAATTATGAGGTAGGCTCCATTTTTGTCGCAAGGCCCGCTCAAGGATTGCTCTATTTCATACTCTTGGAGAGAGTGGTTTAGTTGAGCTAAATTAGTTTGAAGTTCTTGCTCTAGTTCGTCGTCTGCTTGAAATTCGAGTAACTCCAGTGCTGCTGTAGCATCTGCCAAAATTGTTTGGCACTGGTTGAGTTTTGCCTGATAGGATTGGAGTGCGTCTAGTTCTTGGAGTGGTCGTTCAACTGTCTTGATGCTTTTGCCAGATTCCGGCTGTGCTGCTAGCTGTTGTAACTTTTGGCTTTCGGCGGTTAAGGCTGAGTCAAAGACAGTCTTGTAGGTTGGTTAGTCGATCGCACAAAATTTCGATATTGTGTTTGGTCTCTAGAATTTCCACTGTGATTTCTCCAGCGTTGTGGGTGATTATATTAATCTTAGCTTGTGGCTCACTTGTTGTGCCACAAATACTAAAAAATATTTTTTGACCGCGGATGAACGCGGATGAACGCGGATGCAAGCGGGAATTGTCAAGGTAATAAAAAACCGCAGCCGGATGTCGATCGCGCTGCGGTTGTTTTTAAGCTAAACTTTCAATGATTAATCGCGACCGTTGAGAGCAATCATCAGGCGCAGAATGAAGATGAACAAGTTGATGTAAGTCAAGTACATCGACAGGGCGGCGGGCAAATACTGGTCGTCGTGGTAGGTGCGAGGTAAGATGTAAAAATCGACGATCGCAGCACCAGCAAATATAAACACGCCGATGCCAGAAATGCCAATTTCCAACCAAGTTGGGGTGTAAACGCCAAACAGCGACAGCAGAAATTGACCGCCAACGACTACTAACAAAGCAATGACACCTAAACTGATAGTCTTGGTGAGGGCCATGCCGTCTGCTTCCGACAAGTTGGAGCCTATTTGGCGGGCGGCGATGAAAGTAATGCCGCAGCCGAGGGCTGCAAAACCGATGCCGCCGATACCGACGCCTTGGGTTCTGAGGGCTGTAAATACCAATCCGCTGAGGGTGTAGCCGGAAAGCAGGCTGTAGGTAGCCAGCAGGGGCAAGGCGGTGTTTTTGTTGTTTTGTTCGGCGGCGGCGCTGGCGACGAAGAACAGAATTAATTCTAGGACGATCGCAGCAATAAACGTGGGAAAGAAGATACCGGGATAGTTGCGGATGACTCCGAGGCCGCCGTAGGTGCCGACAGCAGTTAAGACAAGTCCGCCGCCCACGAAGGGGAGAGCGTTAGCGATGACGTTGGGGCCAACCAGCGCGTGGTTTTTGGCCTCGCGCACGGCTTCGCGGAAGTTGCTGGTGTTACTCACGAGGATGTTACCTAATTTTGGCTGAGATTTGCTATCTATATTTTGACAGCTTTACAGTTTGTTGACAAAACATGAAGTAGTTTAAAGATTTGATAAAGAACGGGGGTGAGATCACTTCCTACCTGGAAGTGATTGTTTATAATCAACGCCGTACCAGTAAATCTCCACCCTGCGGTCGTTGTCGGGGAACGATGTCTGAGACCGTTGTCAGTCGTCGTAGAGCTATAATTGAGGTTAAAGTACCGGTGCTATTGCCGGCGATGGGCAACCTAAAAGTCGATCGCATTGCAAATATATAGCTGAAGTTAATCAATTTGGAATTTGGGATTTACGATTTGGGATTGAGCAGTTTATGATTGAGTCAGGGACTCCCATTGATTTTAGGTTTTTGATTGGTGACTTAGTTGAAACTACAGCCCGGAAATCTGAATCATCTCAACTATAAAATAAATCTTAAATTTTTAAGCGGTTGGGTGGGTTGCGAAAGTGGTCGAGACAGGGTATGTAAAGCAAATTAATCGTGAAAGTATTTAGTTCGATCGACAAAATGCCAAACAGGTAATATCTAATGCCCACCTTTTTTGCTCGCACATTATTCCCACCTGCCGCCGGAATTCTATTGGCGGCAACTACCCTTATTTCCGGCGGTCAAGCTGCCCTTGCAGCTAATGTCAGTGCCGTTTCTACTGCCACTTCATCGCAGGGTTCAGAACATTTGCTGCTGGCTCTGACTGGTCAATCCGCCCAAGGTACAATTTTACCGAGCCCGAACTCGGGAACGGTAAACCGGGCGGCTGGGCCGGTGAAAATTCCTGAGCCTTCAATGCTGGCGGGGTTGGTTTTAGTCGCCGGTTCGCTGGTGATGACTCGCCGGAGAGGGAGAGTTAAACAGGAGAGTTTTGGCAAAAATCAAAGTTTTTAGATTGTTAAGAGTAGATGCAACACAGGGAAGATGCCTGTGCCACAATTCAGGACACAGGGAAGATGCCTGTGCCACGATCCAGGCTAGTGAATCTCGATGTGAACTACCCGACTCTCACCCTATCGGGTAGAGAGCGGGCTTCCAGCTTCAAGGGGAACCGCGTTCGACAAGACCGAAATCTTGCCACCACGACTTACATTCCCTCCACTGGCAGCAGCACTCGTTCCTAATGCCAAAAACCGCAAGGCTTCATCTCTGATATTTTTTGCCGCATTTACGTCGCGATCGTTTCGAGATTTACATTTAGGACAATCCCAATGACGAACATCCAATGGCATCTCAAATACTTTGTGCAGACAATTATTGCAAGTTTTGGAGCTAGGGAAAAATCGCTCAACCTCAATATAGGTTTTCCCATCTTTCTCAGCTTTGTACTTGAGCATTGTTCCGAACATCCCCCAGCCAGCACCGCTAATTGCTTTGGCTAGACAGTGGTTGCGTACCATGCCTTTGACATTTAGATCTTCTACTGCAATGACTTGGTTTTCGTCTACTATCTTGCGGGACAGTTTGTGCAGAAAATCCTCGCGAACACGTTTGATTTTAGAGTGGACTTTAGCCACTAATCTTCTAGCTTTGTTTCTAGTGCTACTTCCTTTCTGTTTACGACTGAGTTTTTGCTGTTTGCGCTTGAGGTTTTTGCTATGTTTCTTGAGGTGACGAGGGTTTTTATACTTACTGCCATCGCTAGTTACACAGAAGTCAATCAAACCTACATCTAAACCAATTGCCTTGCCTTTCGCAGTAGTTTCTACGCTCTTGATGCCATCATCAACCAAGATAGAAGCAAAATACTTTCCATCTGGGTTTTTAGATACGGTAACAGTCTTAACTGTGCCATCAAAAGTGCGATGAACTTTGCAATTCACTTCACCAATGATAGGTAGCTTGATCGACTTTTCGCCAACCTTGACATTCTGAGGATAGCTGACAGATTGCCGACCGTGCTTTGATTTGAAGCTAGGGAATCCAGCTTTTTTCTCAAAGAAGTTTTGGTAGGCAACAGACAGATTTAGCGCAACAACCTGTAGAGATTGCGAGTAAGCCCCTTTCTTCAGCCAAGGATATTCTATTTTTAGCTGAGGTAATAAACCTTGGATCGCACCTCGACTTAGCCCCTTACCCGTAGCCTTGTATGTTTCCTGACTCATATTTAGGCTGTAATTCCACAACCAACGCGAACAGCCGAAAGCACCAGCAAAATACTGCTGCTGTTCGGCTGTCGGATATAGTCGGAACTTGTAAGCCTGATACATTATCATTAACCAAGGTTGCTGATAATATTATAGCTGATATACAAAGAAAATGCAAGGAGTTTGCTCATCTCGTCGCCGAGGAGCCCATCTCTCTATGGCTTACGCCTAGTAGCTTGTGGGCAAATGGGACTCCTCACCTCGCTCGGCTTTCATCCCGACGCTCACGCCCTGCGTTAGAGCGCGGGACTTCCCGCGTGTCCGTTAAGGATTTTAGCCGATCGCGTCGCGCAGAGCATTTTTAGTCATAGCTGCGATCGACTGTTCCGAAGCTTTCGGCAAATGATAGTATTTCCCGCCAGAAGTCTTGGCCAACTCCTTCGCAAAGCCGGTCGAAATAAACTTGCTCTCGGTATCAATCACCAGCAACTGCATTCCCAAACCGCGAATTTTGGCAGCAATTTCTAGCAACTCCTTCTTAATATCCGGCTTTTCGCCATCTAAAATCGGTTCGCCCAAAGAACGAGCCAAAGGAATATTACCGCGTCCGTCAGTAATAGCAACAATCGCCACTTGACCGATATCTCCAGACTGCCGCGCATTAACTCCCACGCGCACCGCCTGAGTCAAACCGTGGGCCAGGGGGGAACCGCCGCCGCAGGGCAATCGTTCCAAACGCTTGCGGGCCAAGGCTATCGATCGAGTCGGCGGTAACAATACTTCTGCTTGTTCTCCGCGAAAGGGAATCAGCGCAACTTGGTCGCGACTTTGATAAGCTTCGGTGAGTAGCTGCATGACAGCACCTTTGGCCGACTGCATCCGGTTGAGCGCCATGGAACCCGAAGCATCCACGACAAATACGACTAAAGCTCCAGCTTTTCGGGCTAAGCGCTTCGCCCGAATGTCTCCCTGTTCCACAAATACCCGCTTATCTCGATTTGGGCTGGAACTCGCCGCGGGTTCCTGGTCTGAATTCCTTTGGCGGCGGGCTTTTTGGTAAGGTGCGGCGGCCCTAAGAGTCGCGTCAACGGCGATGCGACGGACTGGGCCTTTGGGCAATATTGGCTTGACGTAACGGCCTCTATCTTCGGAGAAAATGGTGGTTCTGCTGCCGGATTTGCCTTGTTTGTTGGCGGATTGTTGGGCGAATAAAAGCACGCTGGGGTCGAGAATTACGCCTTCGGGGTCAAACAGAAATTCTTCGGGAATGGTATCTTGCTCTGGTTCTTCTTGAGGTTCGGGGTTGTCTTCATCCTCTTGATTTTCTTCGTCTTCTTGCTCGTTTTCTGGTTCGTCTTGTTCTTGTTCTGACTGCTTTTGGGGTGGTGGCGGCGGGGGAGGAGGAGAGTTTTCGTCTGGGGGAGATTGGATGACGGTGGCGCGGGGTACGATGACTAATTCTACGGCGCGGCGCAAGTCTTCGGCGTTAACTTCTGTACGTCCTTCGATGGCGGCGCAGGCGCGGGCGACGCGCACTGCGAATATTTCGGCGCGGTGTCCTTGAACTGCGCCGCGGATGGCTTCTTCTACTAAGTAGGCGATTTGTTCGCGTTTAATGGTGACATCTTTGAGCCATTCTCTGGCGAGGATGATTTGGGTTTTGAGGTTGTCGGTGTCTTCGGCGTATTGAGTGAGAAATTGTTGGGGGGAGCTGGAGTAGGATAAAGCTTGTTCTACTGCGTAGACTCTTTCTTGTAGTTCGAGGGCTGCGTCGGCGGAAAGGACGATCGCGATGCGATCGAGCAAATGTTCTCTGAGGGGGCCTTCTTCGGGGTTGTAGGTGGCAATGAACAGAGGTTTGCAGGGATGTTGGAAGCTAATTCCTTCGCGCTCTATTTGGTTGCGGCCTTCGGTTAATACTGTGAGCAATTGGTTGGAAATATTGTCATCGAGGAGGTTAATTTCGTCTACATAAAGTACGCCTCGATTTGCTTGGGCTAAGAGTCCGGGTTGAAATACAGTTTGACCGAATTTTACTGATTGTTCGACATCGACTGAACCTAAGAGTCTGTCTTCGGTGACACCCAAGGGAATTTGAATGAATGGTGTGGGAATTATTTCGGTGGCTGGATTTGTATTTGTGGAACGGGCATCTTGCCCGTTTTCTTCTGACAGGTCAGAGGCATTTTCTGCAATAATTTCATCAGGTTCAGCGTTGCAAAAAGAGTCTTTGACAATTTCAATTGGTGGCAGTAGGGAATGCAAGGCGCGGGCCATTACTGATTTTGCTGTACCGCGGCGTCCGGCGATCGCAACTCCTCCCAATCCGGGATCTACTGCTGCCAACAGCAGGGCTAATTTGATTGCTTCTTGCCCAACTACGGCGGTGAGGGGAAAGGATGCTGTGGAAGGGCTAAGGCTGGCTGCGGGCATAGGATTTTCTGATTTTCGGATCTAAAAATTTGAACTTAATGTTTAGGTTACTGCTTGAAGTATTTTAACTTCTAAGGGGAGAATCACGGTAAAAGTTGAGCCGACTCCGATTTCTGATGCGAGCTCGATTTTGCCTTGCATCAGGGTAACGAGCCGCGATACTATAGCTAATCCCAAACCGGTGCTGTCGGGGGGAAAGTGCTGTTGGCCGGCTTCTGAGGCTTGAAAGAATGGCTCAAAGATGCGGTTGGTATGTGCGGGAGCGATGCCGATGCCGGTATCTGTAATGGCGATCGCCCAATTTGCATTTCCAGCACGGCAGCAACTTAATTCAATGCTACCAGCTTCTGTGTAGCGAATGGCATTGCTCAGCAGGTTAGTGAGAATTTGTTGCAGCCGCTGTGCGTCGGCGATTACTTGTGTGGGGGCGCAGTCGCTGGTAACAGCGAGCTTTAATCCTTTAGCATCAGCTATTGGCTGCATCATTTCTACTACGGTACTAATTATAGATCGTACATTAGTTTGCCGCAGGTTAAGTTTAATTTTGCCTGCATCGGCGCGAGAAAGTTCTAGGGTATCGTTAATCAGGCGCAGCAACTGTCTGCCGTTGCGCAATACTCGCTCGATGTGTTCGATGCCGGGGAGGGTATCTTTGATTTCGGATTGCCATTTTTCTTGACGCAAAAACAGTTCGGAATAACCGATAATTGAGTTGAGGGGAGTTTTGAGTTCGTGAGCTAAATGGTAGAGGTTTTCTTGATTGACGCTGACAAGACGATTCAGTTCTTGATTGTTGAGTTTTAACTGAGTTTGGATTTGTTGAAGTTCCTGGAGCCTCTGAGCGACGTAGCTATCGAAACACTGGGCAATTGCTTCGTCTACTACGGCATCTATGAGCCGAAAAGCTCTGAATACGTCGGCGGTGGTTCCTGCTAGCAATGGTGCTTCTAAGTGGGAGAATATTACTTGACGCAATAAATGGTATTCCCGAGCTACTTCTGCGGCATCGTAGCCTTGTTCTGCTCGCAGAAACCCGTGGTCTAAACTGGCTTCAATTATTGCTTTTATGTCGCTGTTTTGAGATTGTGAAAGCACTGTGACCATCGCCCCCAACAGGTGAGGTATGTGATTTTCGATCGCAGAGTGTGGCAAGGTGTCAGCGCTTTCTATTTTCCGATCCAAGCGTACTGCTTCAATCCAGTTTTTGAGGATGGTATCGGTTTTGTCGGCGAGCAGTTGGCTGTAGTCCATAATGTCTGCGTGGGGGCGAAGTTTGGCAGATATTCCCCATGTTTCATTGTAGTTGAGCGATCGCCCGATCGCCATACCAAACTTCACCCCCACGCGAGCCTGCCAAAAGAAGTAGTTTCGCTCTAATTTTTCCCTGTGCTGCAACTCTCACTATGAATACATTCCAGCTTGGTGCTGCCAAAAGGAGCACTTAAACTTATTGACCTAATAGCCATAAAGTAGTATAATCCCTCAATCCGAGAGGTTTGAATTTTTAATTTTTAATTTTGTCAGGGGACTAAATGGAAAACGTGCAAGCTGCGATCGCTGCGGCCACATTTATCGGTGTAGTTTTCTTAATAATTACAGAATGGATACACCTCACAATTGCGGCATTTCTGGGAGCGCTGATTCTGGTTTTCACCCACGTAATGACGTTAAAGGATGCGATCGAATATATTAGTCGCAGTCACGGAACGCTGGGCTTGTTTTTTGGAGTCATGGTCATGGTGAGAGCCTTTGAGCCTACCAAGATATTCGACTACTTGGCAACTCAAATGGTGCTTTTGGCGAAAGGCAAAGGCAAAAATCTCTTGCTTGGTATTGTCGGAATTACTACCCCAATTTGTGCAGTTTTACCCAACGCCACGACTGTCATGCTGCTAGCACCGTTAATACCGCCAATGGCAGAAGAAGTCGGTGTAGATTTTGTGCCGCTGCTGATTTTAATGGTATTTGTGGCTAACAGTTCGGGACTGCTGACAATCGTGGGAGATCCGGCGACATTCATAGTCGGCGATGCGATTAACATGAGCTTTACAGATTACCTGTTAAAGTTAAGTTTAGGTGGGGCGATCGCCGTAGCAGTCATCTTAGTTATTCTGCCGTGGATGTTCCCCGAAATCTGGCACAAAGAATTGGATGATTTGGAACATTTGCCACACCCAAAAATCAATCATCCGCGAGTGTTAGCGGTGGGCGGTTTAATTATAGCTTTCGTGCTGACATTTTTTGTAGTGGGAGAGTCGCTGCCCGTGCCAATTTCACCAGCAGCCGTGGCTTTGTTGGGGGCGGCTTTGGCAATGCTCTTGGCTCACCATTCCAAAATAGATTCTTTGAACAATATTTTACGGGATTTAGATTGGAGTACGCTGCTATTTTTCATGTCGATATTTGTGCTAATTGGCGGTTTGGAAAAAACCGGAGTCATCGCTGGGATGTCGGGAATTTTAGCAGCTATTTTAGGTAAAAATATTTTTCTTGGTTCTTTAACGCTGTTATTTTTCGTGGGTTTGATGTCGAGCGTGGTGCCAAATATTCCGCTTGTTGTGGCGATGGTGCCACTGTTAAAACAGTATGTTGTGAATGTCGGACTCGCACCGACGGAGGTGCTGGCACCCGATTTTGCAGGGCAGTTTCCACCTGCTGTGCTGCCACTGTTTTATGCGATGATGTACGGGGCAACTTTAGGAGGAAATGGCACTTTGGTAGGAGCTTCTTCTAATATTGTGGCTGCGGGAATTTCTGAGCTGCACGGGCGCCGGATTTCTTTTCAAACTTTTCTGCGTTACGGGCTTCCTGTGATGGCTTTGCAATTGGTGGCTGCGGCTGTTTATGTAACTATCCGGTTTCTGATTTGAAGAAGTCATTAGTCATTAGTCATTGGTCATTAGTCATTGGTCATTGGTCATTAGTCATTAGTCATTGGTCAGCATTTATTATACCCCTTCAAAAAAAGCAACTGTAGGCCAGCGATCCAAACCCTTAAGTCATCAGTCATTGCCTAATCTCAAATCGAAAAATGGAAAATCTCAAATTGTATTAGTTCTGTTTCTCAACTTTTGGGCTTCGCCGATCATCGCCCCTACCTACTCCTAAAGACGTATTGACAGGATGAGAAGGTCGTGCTAGGTTAATTTAAATTGGCTTAAAAGTCAAGCCTAATCCAGCACTGCGCCCTTAAACAAAGCCTGTGGCTGGAGCGGAGGAACCAATTTTCGGGGCGAATCCCTACAGAATTAAAAACCAAAGTTAAAAATTGCCAAATTTGAGTGTAATTTTGAGTTTGAAATCTTTAGAGAAGGGCATCTCTCAGTCCTAGCCCGTCAGCTAACTTCGCAGGCATTGAGAAGAGACTGAAGAGTCAACTTGTCTTCAATAGATAGTTTGGCTTCGTCAGTGTCTCCGGTTGGTATTGTTCAAGATTTCTTGTACCGCCCCTGACTCTGAGGAGATTTAAATGTCAATTCAACTTAATTTATCTGCGATCGCAATTGCCGGACAAGCTGCCTGGAAACGAACAAAACCCGTCATCATCCGAGATAATGTATTGTTGCCGGCGGTTGGTTTTTTGGGAATTCTTGGCCTGTGGTGGATTGTTGCCAGCTTCAAAAGCGATTTAATTCCCACTCCGTATCAAGCGTTAATCGCTAATTTAGATTACATATTGCATCCATTTTACCAGCGCGGGCCGGGAGATTTAGGCATTGGCTGGCTGCTGCTGGCGAGTTTGCGGCGGGTGTTGCTAGGATTTTTGCTGGGTGCCGTTGTGGCGATTCCCGTGGGATTTCTGATCGGGATGTCGAAACCGGCGATGATGGCGCTCAATCCGCTGATTCAAATCTTCAAACCGGTGTCGCCGCTGGCTTGGCTGCCGATCGCTCTATCAATCTTTAATTTAGCAGATCCGTCGGCAATTTTTGTGATATTTATTACGTCTTTGTGGCCGACAATTATCAACACGGCTTTGGGAGTCTCTAGCGTTTCCAAGGATTATCTGGATGTGGCGCGAGTGTTGGAGATGCCGCGCTGGAGGCGGATTACTAAGATAATTTTGCCTGCGAGTTTGCCTTACATTTTTACTGGCTTGCGGATTAGTTTGGGGATTGCTTGGCTGGTGATTGTGGCGGTGGAAATGCTGACTGGTGGTGTAGGAATTGGCTTTTTTGTGTGGGATGAGTGGAGCCGTTTGAATCTAAGTTCGGTATTTTTAGCGGTGTTTGTAATTGGCATAACTGGTTTGCTGCTCGATTGGGCTGTTGGCAAAGTTCAAGAAATGGTAACGCATCGATCGATCGAGAGTCATTAGTTATTAGTCATTAGTCAGTAGTCATTAGTCAGCAGTCATTAGTCATTAGCTAAAAACTCAGGTTTGAGATGGCGGATAGTTAGCGATTAACGATGGAGAATTATATCATAGTGAACTCCAAATAAAATGCAATTGATTTGCTAGAGCCAAACCCTTAACTCATCAGTAATTGCCAATTCTTCAATTCTTCAATTCTTCAATTCTTCAATTCTAAAATCTAAAATCTAAAATCTAAAATGGTATGAGTGATAACTTTTCCAATGAATGGAATCGGCGGGAGTTTTTGCAAGGAATGGGTGCGGCGGCGGGAATGGCTTTATCTGGTTGTGGGATTAACGCCGATCGATCGGCAAAAGGACTCACAGAAGAAGCCGAAGCGGTAAAGCCGATCGTCAATTCCCAAACCTTAGAGAAACCCAATCTAACCATAGGGTACGTACCCGTTAACGATTGTGCACCATTTGCGATCGCCTGGAAGAAAGGATTTTTCCGCAAATACGGCTTAAACGTCAAACTCAACCGCGAAGCAAGCTGGGCAACCTCCCGCGACGGCCTGATTTTCGGGCGCCTCGACGCCTCCCCAGTCGTATCCGGCGCCATCACAAACGCCCGCATTGGTGCCGAAGGAGCGCGTCACGCACCCATGTGCGCGGCAATGACAATTCACCGCCACGGCAACGCGATGACGATGAGCAAAGCAATGTGGGATTTTGGTTTGCGCCCGTGGCACGAATACAACGGCAATTTAGAAGAATTTGGCAAGCAATTTCGAGGTTTTTTTGAGAGTCAACCAGTAGAAAATAAAGTCTGGGCAGTTGTACTAAGTTCTGCTATTTACGAATACTTTGTGCGTTATATATCTGCCGCTGCCGGTATCGATCCGTTCAAAGAATTTAGGATAATTATTGTGCCGCCGCCTCAAATGGTAACGAATATGAGAATCGGGGCGATGCAGGCTTACATGGTGGCAGAACCTTGGAATACGCGGGCAATTAAAGGTAATTTGGGCGTGGGGTTTACCTTCGCGCAAGGTAAGGAAGTTTGGCAGGGACATCCCGATCGCGTTTTGGGAGTAATGCAATCATTCATTGACGAAAACCCGAAGACTTATTACTCGCTGGTGAAGGCAATGGTGGAAGCTTGTCAGTTTTGCAGCAAACCGGAAAATCGCAGTCAAATAGCAGCATTGTTGACCGATCGATCTTTTACGGGGGCTAAACCTAAAAACGGGGCGATCGACAAATTTACGCGACCGGGAATAGTTGGGGAATACAATTATGGTGGGTTTGATGAAAAAGACCGCACTATAATATCTGAAGATACCACAATTTTCTATGACATTCCTAAGAACTTGCCCCAAATACCGGGAAATCATTCAACATTTTTGTGGCAGTCTCACAGTATTTGGTTGATGACTCAAGCGGCCCGCTGGGGACACATTAAGGAGGTGCCGAAAAATGCTGATGAATTAGCTAAACAAGCTTGGAGAACCGACCTTTACCGCAAGATTGTTGCCGAAATGGCGATCGATTGTCCCCAGGAGGATTACAAAGTCGAACCTGCGGAAGTTTTCATTGACAAAAAATCATTTGACCCCAGCGATCCGGTGGGTTATTTGAATAGTTTTGAAATTCGAGCCAATCGCCCTCAATCTTTTTTTCAGTCTTAATATTTGACTGCTTTCGCTGTTCCTATGACATCTTGCACCATTTTCAACAACCTGTATGGGCGGGGAAAGCCAACAGCCTAAAAGGTAGCAGACAGGTTAAATAAACCCGCCCCACCCCACGAAAAAGCCCCAATTGACATTGATGCAAGAGCTCAGTTGAAACCGACTGCTAAATTTGAGGCTTTAGGCAGTGGCAGTTAAATTAAATTACTTTACTACTTGTTAGGAGAATACCGTGACTCAATTTACTTCTACATCTACCCCCACCAACGACAAAGTTAACAGCAAATCTGCTAATTTTCTGGAAATCAACAATTTGTTCAAGTCGTATAAAAATGCTGATGGCAGCGAATTTAGCGTTTTGGAAAATATCAACTTAAGTATTGGATCTGACGAATTTATTTCAGTAATCGGTCACTCGGGTTGTGGCAAATCGACGCTGCTGAAAATAGTAGCAGGTTTGGAACAACAAAGTGGCGGAATCGTGACACTAGAAGGCAAGGAAATTCGCAAACCTGGAGCCGATCGCATGATGGTATTCCAGCACTACGGATTGCTGCCTTGGTTGACGGTGCGGGAAAACATTCGCCTAGCAGTTGATGAAGTTTTGCAAAATCTCAACCGCGCTGAGAAGATTAGCCTTGTCAATGAACACCTAGCAATGGTAAACTTAACAGCAGCAGCAGATAAATATCCCGATCAAATTTCAGGGGGCATGAAGCAACGGGTTGGGATTGCGCGAGCTTTGGCACTTCGGCCGAAGATGTTATTAATGGACGAACCATTTGGAGCGCTGGATGCTCTGACTCGTGGCAAGTTGCAAAAACAGGTGCTCGATATCTGGGAAAATCACAGACAAGCTGCAATGATGATTACCCACGACGTGGACGAGGCTATCTATATGTCCGATCGCATTGTGTTGATGACAAACGGCCCGGCGGCGACAATCGGCGAGATTTTGGCAGTGCCGTTTTCGCATCCGCGCGATCGCCAGGAGTTGCGGGAATCTCAGGAATATTACGAACTGCGAAACTACGCTTTGAATTTTCTCGATCGCTACTTTACTCAAGACGAATAACCCAAGGGCGACTAGAAGAACCGACAAAAAAATTCACTTAAGAGAGGTCTAGCCTGTGAATCTCAAAACAATTTTAGCGCGTTTTGAAAGTGCATTAGGATGCCAAAACTTAGCGGAAGAAATGGTGTTGCTGCCGGAGTCAAAAGTCCCTGTTTCTAAGAAAAAGTCAAAACCGACAAAACCGACAAAATCTATCAATTTTATTGTGGGTTACAACAGTTCTCCTCAAAGTCAAACAGCTCTCGATATTACCCTTTGGATTGCTCATCAAACTCGTTTAGTAACAACTCAAGAAGTCACGGTGCAAGTCGTCTACGTACTCGACGAAACTCCCAACATTTACGATGAAAATACTTGTAGTTTGGGTGTGGAAAATGCCTGGGCTACGAAGCCCCAACTGTCGGATTTAGAGGAAAAATCGGCTCTTTACTGTGCAGCGCCTGCGATCGCATTACCTACAGCCGAAATCCAATCGGTATCCCAGCGAGCGACCTGGATCGATCCGCCTTATTTTCGAGCAATTTTCTGTCAAAATAATGAGTACGAGGTAGCAGATAAGTTGCTGTGGCAAGCCCGCTGTTTGGCTGAGGAATGGCGCGGTTTATTCAAAGCTCATTTACGCATCGGTAAAGTTGCGACAGAATTGAGAAATGTGGTAGAATTAGAATCGGCAAATTTACTATTTTTAGGCTGCAATTCTCGCAACCACCCGCTGGTTAGGCAACTCGGCAAGAATTTTCCCTGCTGCGTGTTGGGGATTCCTGCCGCACTCAGCTATCCGATGGATTTGGGGCCCGAAGAAAGTTTGAGCAACTTGCAGTTGGCTACAGCTATGCCTGCACGTTAAACTTGTGGGAAATGGAAGCCTCTGAGGTGAGATTTTATAGCGCGAGCGAGTTAAGATCCCTGCGCGGTTGGTGCTTCTCTTGCTTCAAAAACGCTAGATTGATGAGTGTTATTAAGGGTTGTTGAATGCTTATCGGATCGCAGAAAGTTCATCAACTAATTTTATCCTGCCCCGGCAGACAGAGCGCAGGAGGCGATCGATAGAGCGTTTGTCATCCTCAGTCAAAGTCTCGTCAAAAATAGCCGCCAGCAAACCGTAGCGATCGGCTATAGTAATGTAGCCTCTATGATTCACTTCGGCAAACAACTCGCCCAAAGCAGATGGAATCAGGTTGACAGGGGTTTGCATAGAGATTGACTCTCAACTCGACATCGCGCGATCGATCTTTTCTGCGGTAACAGAGATCGATCGGACTATTTTATTCTCTCGGTATATTGCCTGAAAAGATGTGATAATAAACAGCAAAATTTGTGATAATAAACATCAGAATTTGTGAACGAAATCACATTTAATCTTGGCGAATTATGATTCAATTTTACAGTTGCGTTGGGAGCATCTCAGTTTTGCAAGAAGCATTTTTAAAGAGCGGACTCTACTGATGTACTACGAACCATTTTTTGAGCGGGGCAGCACTGTAAATGCAAAACTGAGATGCTCCCGTTGCGTTCGATCGCAAACAGAGCAACTGCAAACTTAATTTTTGCTAAAGATTGTAAATCGGCACTGCTTCCACCGGTTCAGCCAACTCAAACTTAAACACGCGCGAATAGAAATAGAATTCGCCATCAAGAGTTCTTTTGATATTTTCAGCGCGACGAAAACCGTGCTGTTCCCCTTCATAAGCAACGTAAGCAACCGGCAAACCTTTAGCTTTCAATATCTCTACCATCATTTCGGCTTGATTGGGCGGCACGACTTTATCTTCCAATCCTTGAAAGAAGATAACGGGACAAGATAAACCTTCGGCTGCATGAATGGGCGATCGAGCTACATACAAATCTTTTCGTGCAGGATAAGGCCCGATCAATCCATCCAGATACCGCGCTTCAAACTTGTGAGTATCATTTGTCAAAGCCTCCAAATCGCTAACTCCATAATAGCTCGCACCGGCCTTAAACACATCGCGGAAAGTCAGAGCGCACAGAGTTGTGTAGCCCCCTGCACTGCCTCCGGCGATCGCCATTCTTTCGCCGTCTACCAAACCCTGTTCGGCTAAATATTTAGCACCATTAGCGCAGTCATCAACATCAACAATACCCCAACTATCTTGCAGCCTTCTTCTGTATTCCCGGCCGTAACCAGTGCTACCACCGTAGTTGACATCAAGCACCGCAAAACCGCGACTCGTCCAATATTGAATTTTCAAATTCATGCTGCTAGAAGTAGCAGCAGTCGGGCCGCCGTGGCTTTTGACAACTAACGGCGGTTTTTCAGATTCAGGTGCAGCGAAGTCTTGGTTTTTCGGAGGATAGAAGAAGCCAAAAGCAGTCAAACCATTTTCGGTTGGAAATTCCAGCGGTTCCGGTACAGAAAGATAACCAGAATCGATGTTTAAATCGCTCGACTTTCGCAAAATTTTCCGTTGACTTGTGGCTAAATTTAGCTGTACAATAGCAGTAGATGCGATCGGCGAACCTGCCAGAAAAACTACAGTTTCTCCCCGCGCTTTCACCGACGAAATATCAGTGTAACCTGTCTCAATATTTGTCAACTGCTTTGTCGCTAAATCGAGACTTCCTAGATGCCACTTACCTTGCTGAGTGTAGGTGCAAATAATTTTGCTTTCCGAGACAAAGGCATAGGTAGACATTCCAAAAACCCATTGGGGAAGGCCGAATTCAGCGGACATTTCGCAGACTGGTTCAATTTCTGGTTGTTCGCGCAAGCTTTTTTCTATCTTTGCTTCCCCCCTTGCTAAGGGGGGATTGAGGGGGGTTCTGTAAAAATTCCACCAGTTCGACTTATCGGAAACAAAATACAAAACTCCATCGGGCGACCATTCTGGCTGAAAAATAGACTCATCAACTCCGCCCGCAACTAAATATTTTTCGCCTAAAGAACCATCAGCATTAATTTCTGCCACCCACAATTCTGTGCCATCCCACGGCATATTTGGGTGGTTCCAACAAATCCAGGAAAGTTGAACACCGTCAGGACTCAAACGAGGGGAAGCATAAAAATCGTTGCCCTGAGTTAAAATTTGAATATCTTCGCCGTTATCTAGATTAATACTAACAATTGTATTCACAGATTCGCCTTTTCCTGCATTGTCTTCGCGCACACAAATCAGGCGATTTCTTGGTTTGTCAACGATCGCATCTGCGTAGCAACATTTAGCAGCCGGTGTCAATGGTTCTGGTGGAGAATTTAATGTTTGACAATAAATTCTTTGGTCGGCAAAATGAGAGAAATAAACCACGCTATCAGAAACTGCAAAAGCAGCGCCGCCGTATTCGTGGACGCGAGTGCGAACGTTGAACGGAGGCGGTGTTACGTCAGTTATTTTACCGTCGGGAGTCCGCCGCACGAGGACGCTTCTTCCTGCTTCCGATGGTCTTCCTTCTACCCAGTAAATATCATCGCCGTCAATGGCAATTTGTCCGAGTCCGACAGTTCCTGAAACAATTAAATCTGAGGTGATGGGAGATTTCCAAGAACCGTAAGGTGATATGGTATTCATAATAAATTGGAATTGGGAATTGGGAATTGGGAATTGGGAATTGGGAATTGGGAATTGGGAATTGGGAATTGGGAATTGGGAATTGGGAATTGGGAATTGGGAATTGGCGAGTACCTCACTTGAGAACGGCTATAGTTGAATCAGTTGTGTTTTTAGAACAAATAAATTTATATTTGTACTTTACACTAATTCAATGATGGGGAAGCAGAATGTCGAAAAAGCTGGTACTAATGGATCACGACGGTGCAGTTGACGACTATCTCTCAGTCGTGTTGCTGATGACAATGGAGGAAGTGCAAACTCTGGGAGTAATTGTCACTCCGGCGGATTGCTACATTCAGCCAGCCGTGAGTGCAACCCGCAAAATCCTCGATTTGATGGGGTGTTCAGAGGTGCCAGTGGCGGCGAGTACGGTGCGGGGATTGAATCCATTTCCGGTGTTGTTTAGGCGAGATTCCTTTGCGTGCGATCGACTTCCCATTCTAAATGAAAAAGCAACCATTGACACACCGTTAATATCAGAACCCGGACAAAACTTTATGGTGGGAGTTTTGCGGGATGCAAAGGAACCGGTCACATTAATGGTAACGGGGCCGCTAACAACAGTGGCACAAGCCTTAGATATTGCACCAGAAATTGAAAGCAAAATCAAAGAAATTGTGTGGATGGGAGGGGCGCTCAACGCTATAGGCAATGTTAGCAAAGATATGGAACCGGGACAAGATATGTCGGCGGAATGGAATGCTTACTGGGATCCGATAGCCATTGAGAGAATTTGGCAAACACAAATTCCCGTTGTGATGTGTCCTTTAGATATCACCAATAATGTACCGCTGACTGTGGATTTTTCTAATCGCTTAGCCAGACAGCGCAAATATCCAATCTCCGATTTAGCAGGACAGTGTTATGCTTTAGCCATAGCTCAAGATTACTATTTTTGGGATATTTTGGCAACGGCTTATTTGGCACATCCAGAATTTTACGAACTGCGAGAATGGGAAACCGAAATAGTTACTGAAGGTGTCAGTCAAGGACGTACAAAAGTTGAAACAGGAGGGCGAAAAATTCAAGCAATGGATCGAGTAGATACGGAAAAGTTTTACAATTACATATTGCAACAGTGGGCGCGTTAAGCATAACAATATCTGGTAGAGGCGGGTTGTTAGCCAAAAATATCCCTACAAAACCCGCCCTAACTCAAATATTTACGCTATCTTCTCTTTCCTCTCTTTCTCTGCGCCCTCTGCGCCCTCTGCGGTTAATCAAAAAAAATCTCATTCACAAATCCAACAAAATTGCGGTAAGCGGCGTGGACTCGGTTCGTCAATTGTCGATAGTGGAAAAAATCCGATGAAATTATCCTCAAAAAAATTCTGGATTGTTGCGTGTGTTTTGTACTTGTTAATTATTCTCAGTATCATGCTGGTAGCAGATATGGGAAAGTTAACTAACTTTCCTCTGGCTCATCCGCCTTATGACAAACTCGGACATTTTATTTTGTACGGAATAGCATCTTTTTTGTGCCATAGAGCAACGGGCAAAAAAATGATGATGGTGTTGAATTATCCAATTCCTTTCGGGCCAGCACTGTTTACTATTTTCACTGCTGGGGAAGAAATGCTGCAAGCGATTTTACCCAATCGTACTGCTAGTATTGAAGATTTTTTAGCGAGTTTTGCGGGTATTGTAGTTTTTTATTGGATTGGAGAAGCTTGGGATAAAGAAAAAGGAAAGTTCGGCAACTGATTGTGTAACGGATGTAACGGATGTAACGGATGCAAGGAAGAAATAAGAATAAGGAAGAAGGAAGGAAAGAAGGAAGAAAGAAAGAAGAAGGAAGAAGGAAGAAGGAAGAAGGAAGAAGTTGAGTTTGTAGGGTGATATTCGGCGCATCGGTTGATGGGGGCGATCGACTAATGTTGTGTTTATGTATTATCCAACCATTGCGATCGGGTGCGTAGCTATTAAATTAGCTAGGGATTGTTGGTGGATCCACACCCTAGGACTTTTTTTGGTATAGGGATATTTTTGCTTCATAAAATGGAGCAAATGTCAATAAAATGTGTTTGCGAAAGTTCAATTACTCTCTTCCAAAAAGGTTTGTACTCGACCGTTTGGTCTCAATACAACTCGAATTTTGGGGTTTTTGCCATGAGTAACGGCAGAAACAAAGGGCTCGCCGACTAAGGGCATACTAGCCCGATCGATATAATCGGCGGCTGCTTTGCCCATCGGGACAATAGTTTGAATTGAGCCGTTTTCATCGATTTGCAGGCTGTATTCTAAGGTTTGTTCCATTCCTTCTGGTGGCTTCCAGCGTTCCTCAAAGTAGGTTCTAGCTTCTGAAACTTGAGGAATTGTATCAAATAAAGTGCGGTTTTTTTTGCTGGCGGTAGCCCGGTTGTTGTCCTCTGACTCGGCTTGCGGTTTAGTGTCCTCAAGGGGTGGGAGTTCGGTGCTGGGGGGGGAAATCGGCTGGGGGAGGGGGGGGAATGATTGCGGTGGGGGAACTGGGAATCGCGATGCAGATAGGGATGGTGGCAGGGGGGGCGGTACGGCGGGAGCTAGTCTCGGCGGTATGGGGGGCAGCAGGTAGGGTGCTTGGGGGGCGGCAATTGGGGGCCCTGCGGGATCGGGAATTGTGATGATTTGCCCTTGGGGGAGGGCTGGGGCGCTCTGTGATGCTGCGGGTGCGCTGCTGTTGGGGGGGAATAGCAGGGGTGGCTGCTGGATGGGGCTGGGTTTGTTGGTGCTTGGGCTTGGGGCTAGGGCGATTGGGGGCAAGCTGGGGCTGGGGGTGGCGGCGGCGGTGTTGATGGGCGGGGGCGGTAGGGGGGGTAAGCCTGGTGTGGCTGCGGCTGTTGGTGTTGCTGTTGGGGATGTGGTGGGGGATGTGGTGGGGGCGGGAACTGGGCTGGGGTTGGCGCCGGCAAGTATTTGGGGCTGCGGGAGTGCGGGGGTAAATTGTGGGTTGGTGGGGGCTGTGACGGGGGCTGTGGCGGTTGTTGGGGAGGTGTTGGAGGACGATCGATCGAGCATTTTAACAATTCCCGTCGTCATTCCGACGCTGGCGACTAGGATTGCTGCGATATTCAACCATGGTAATGCTTTCGCTTCTGGGCGATCGCGGTTGAGGTTGGGGACTGCCATGACTTCGGCGGCGCAGTCATCTAGTGCGGTGGCTAAGTCAAAGAGTTGGAGGGTACTCAAGTGTACTTCCGGCCCGGATTCGGCGGCGCTCAATGAGCCTAAGAACAAGTTGTGGGCGAGCAAGCCGCGGGGTTCTAGGCGGGGGGGAACTGGCAGGTAGGTAGTGTTTGGGGCTGCGGTTGCTAGTTCGGATGTGCTGAGGGGTCGATCGAATGTAACGACATTGCGCGCGACTTCTGGCGAGTCTGGGGCTGTGGTAAAACCTGTTTGGGAGTTGAGGTTGTTGTCCCAATCGCGGGCTTCGCCGAGGAAGTTTTGGACGTAGTTGGTGACTGCTTCGTGGAGGGTTTCGAGTTGATTGCGATCGCCCCTGAGAGTAACGTGTTCGGTATCTGGTAGCCTGGGGTCATCTAGTCGCAACTCAAAATTTAAAGATTTAAACACGGGTTTGCCCGCCCAACGAGATAGAGGCGAACTTTTGGCTGTAATTTCCAGCGTGCAAGTGGGGGGCGTGTAGCGTTTGAGAGCCATAGCAAGAAGACTGTATGTTATTTGTTATTTGTTATTTGTTATTTGTTATTTGTTTGTTCTAATAACCAATAACCAATAACTAATGACTGGTGACTAATTCTTAGCACGATCTAGGAGGGCGAGCCAGAGGCGCCGGTGGCCGCCGGGACTGCTGTAAAACAGCAAATCGATCAGGAGTTTGAGGGCCAAATTAGTTAGTTCTTTTGCCGATAAAGTTTCTGCATCTTCCATGCGATCGGCATAAGTGTTGCTGAACCTATCAATATAGTCTCCCAACAAAGCGACTGTGTGAGGTTCGCGGTTTTGCTCAGCCATTTGTTCGAGCAAGGCCACGGCGCGGCGGATTAAAGCTTGATGCTGTTTTGCCAAATTACAGCTTATCAAAACGAGCGATCGAGCTTCCTCCACATCCAGTTTTTTCCGCCCTCCCTGGCCTTTTCGCAGCGGGTTCGATTGGCGCAGCCGCCACAAAGCTACGCGATCGGCTACCATTGGCTCTAAATTCAGTTCGGCTGCTACCTTGAGCATCGCCTCTGAGCCAATTTCTGCCAGGGCTTCTAGGGCTAACAGCACTAAATCCAGTTGGGCTTTAATGTTGTCCAACTGGGTAGGTTCTGGTGCTTTTTGGGTCAATTCTTCCCAGTTGGGAGATGGGCCCGTTTCGTTTGTGGGAGCGGAGGGCTTTACAGTCGAGCGCATGGCTTGGGCACGGGAAATAAGACAGGTTGATGCAGGATATCGACAGTATGCAGTAATGCAAGCTTTGTGGCCGGACAAAAGCTGATCTGTTAATTTTTCTCCATAACTCGTGGCTTTGATTCCGGCAATCCTAGTTGCTGGACGGATTTGCGAGTTGAAAGTTGCGGTTGCAAGTTCGATCGCCCAACCGCAGCAAAACCCAAAAATTTTCACCCCCAACCATCCTACGCCGCCCCTTGCCCGAAATCAATTCTGCGCGTTCCAACTAAGCTGTTGCGGTACAAAAGATTTAAGTTTTCGGGCGGGCAGGATGCCCAGCCCACAGGAGTTTCAAGCAACATGATGCTGAAAATTAGATGCACGCGAGCTTATTTGAGATAAACCAACGTCACACCTCCACCTCCTTCTTTTTGACTGGCGAGCTCGTAGCGGGAAACCTGCGGGTGAGAATCGAGGAACTCGTGAACCCCGCGCCGCAACTGTCCCGTACCTTTGCCGTGAATTATCCACAGCGCACCGTATTCGACTGCTTTGGAAAGAGCTCTGTCGATTTCGATTTCGGCATCGGAGACTCTGGCGCCCCGAAGGTCGATCGAATTATTAGCAGTGCGGATGGCAATTTCGGGATTGGGTTTTGCTGGTTCCGACGCTGCTTGTTTAGCTTTGGCGGTAGCGGCTGCTTGAGCTGCAACCTTGGCTAATTGAGCCTTAGTTTCCGGTTTTTGACCGTCGAGGGATTCAATTTCTGTTAGTTTGACGGTCATTTTCATAATCCCAAACCGCACGCTCAACTCTTCGTTAGCATCTGGCCCGCTGAGAACTTCGGCGGTTTGGCCTAAGCTGGGAATGCGGATACGATCGCCCGTTTTTGGCATAAAACCCGGTTTCGGTTTCGCCGGTTGTTTCCGAGAGGGCAGGTGTTTTTGGGAAATTTGATTTAAGGTTTCTGTCGCTATTTGGGCATTTTGAGCCGTTTGGTCGCCCGCCTGCAAGCGACGAATAATTTGAGCAATTTCTGATTTTGCCGATCCTATTGCCTCATTTACTGCCACTTCCTGAGCTATTTTTAGTTCTCGCTCCCGCTCTTGCAAAGCCGCTGCTTTTTGAGAAACTTCCTTGTGCAGTTTTTCGGTTTGGTGCAGCAGTTGAGTTGCTTCTCTGGCCTTGGTTTCCTGTCTCCGGCGCTGGGCTTCGAGTCCTGCAATCACTTGATTGACATCTTGAGATGCTCCGCCGACATAGGTTTGAGCTTCATCGACTATCGATGCTAGCAAACCGAGTCTTTTAGCAATAGTTAGGGCGTTGGAACGTCCGGGAATTCCCCACAGCAAGCGGTAGGTTGGCTGCATCGAACTGTCGTCAAATTCTACTGAGGCATTTTCAAAGCGGGCGTCTTGATATTTGAGGGCTTTGAGTTCGCCAAAGTGGGTAGTTGCGACTGTTAGCAGCGAATGTTGGGCGAGATATTGCAATAGGGCGATCGCCAATGCACTACCTTCAGATGGTTGGGAATTGGGAATTGGGAATTGGGAATTGGGAATTGGGAATTGGGAATTGGGAATTGGGAATTGGGAATTGGGAATTGGGAATTGGGAATTGGGCATTTTCTTCTCCTTCTCCTGCACTTTCTCCTTCCGATTTATTATGCAAAACTTCTAAAATACGGCTGATGCGACGGATGTGACCGCTGAAAGTAGACAAACTTTGCTGCAAAGATTGTTCGTCACCAATATCGGCAAGAATATTGTCGAACCAAGGCAATTCTACGGGTTCGCGAGCGGCGACAAACATTCCGGTTTTTGCCATTACAGCAGCCAATCCCAAGGTTTTGAGGGTGACAGTTTTGCCGCCGGTGTTGGGGCCGGTGATGGCGACGACGCGGATCTGGGGGCTGATTGTTAAATCGACGGGAACGACTGCAAAGCCTTGTTCGTGCTGTTGCTGCCAAACTAATAAAGGATGGCGCAATTGACGGAGGGTAATTGGCGATCGCAGATTCCGAATTAATACTTGGCTTTTTTCTGGTTGTTCCTCATCTAAATTTTCATCACTCGAATTTTCATCATCTAATTTTTCTGTATTTTTTGGTGCTAATTCTGGCTCTCCCAAGTCGATAAATTTCGGCGGGTTTGCTTGGAGCCAATAACCGTAGCGCGCTTTAGCCGCAGCTAAATCTATAGTTGTTACTACCACCACCAATCTATCTAAATCTGGTTTGACTGCTGCGACTTGCTCGGTGAGGGCGCGGCGGACTGCTTCTTCTTCGGCTTGTTCTTGCCGGAGCAACTGCCGCATTTGGTTGTTAAGATTGACTGTGTTGTGGGGTTCTACGTACAGTGTCGCGCCGCTGGCGGAGGAGTCGTGAACGATGCCCGGTATAGCATCTTTTTGGGGAGCTTTTACCGGAATCACAAAGCGCGAGCTTCTTTGAGTAATTACCTGTTCTTGGACGGCGTTGGATTGGCGCTGTAAAATTCCTTGCAATATTTGATAAATGCGATCGCGCAACTGTCGCATTTGCACTCGAATTCCTGCTAATTTAGGAGTGGCGCGATCGGCTACTTGAGCGCGATCGTCTATACAGCGATGGATTTCTTGCTCGATTTCGGGATAAGTCCGCAGTTGCGATGCCAGTTCTTTGAGCGTCGGGACATCGGGCGCCGAGTCAATTATCCGGCGCAATTGCCTTGCTCCTGCGAGTGTAGTAGCAATCGCGAGCAATTCTTCGCCACCGAGCAAACCTTGAAGTTCGGCTCGTTGCAGGGTAGAGCCGATGTCTTGGATGCCCTCAAAACTCAAAGCACCCCCAGCGCGGCTTTCTAACTGATAAGCTTCCTGAGTTTGGGCTAGGAGTTCGGCTGTTTGAGCTTGAGTTGCTGGGATTTGGAGGTCGAGGGCGGCCGCGACGCCGAGTTTAGTAGCAGCGAAGGTAGCCAAGTGCTGACACAGGCGCGGCCATTCTAATAGTTCTAGTGTTTCGGATTGAATCAAAGTTGAGGTGGTGTTGGTGATTGGCATTCCCAGGCGCTGACCGAGAAGGTTCATTTGACGATACTATTAATTAATTTTAAAGTTTTTTATGGTTTCCGGGCGCAACTTGAGAAAGTATCTGGGATAACCGTCAGTCTATTTTCCATGTTTGGATTTGAGATTTGAGATTTATTGCACAGGTGAATCTGCGAACTTTAACGGGGTCTAAATTTGTGGGATCTCCACGACTCCTGTCGGGGGCTGGTATCTGTTTGCGGGCGGGTGACAAATTAGCAAGGCGAGAATTTGTATTTTTGGGTTCGCCGTCTCAAATTATACATTCTACTGATACCTGTTTGGCAAAACGATGCAACTGTAGGCCCGCAATCCAAATCATTATCCAGTAACTCCTGCCCAATCTAAAATCTCCAATCTAAAATCTCAAATGGTATGAGCATTTTTGCTGTTGAGGGAGCTAGCATCTACTGTTTTTTGCTGGGATTAAACTATTTTGTTTTAAATATGTCCGGGTAATTGTGGCGGTTGTATCCTAAAGAGAAAGTTGTGGAGCTGGTGTTATGGCAAAGATTCTGACGATCGCAGATAGTGTGACTTGGGAAGTCGTCCAAGAGTTACTGGAAAAGGAGGGACATCAGGTAAAAGTCGCTTCCGACGGCAAAGATGGTTTTGACATGGCGAGGGAATTATCTCCGGATGTGATAATTTGCGATGGGACTTTGCCTCAAATTCACTGGTTGGAGGTGTGCCGGCTGGTGAAAGCCGATAGAGAATTGAGTACAGGGTATTTTCTGCTGCTGACAACACCCGAGCAATTTGCCGAAGTTCAAGAATTGGACGGGCTGGTGGACGATTTTCTGTTGAAACCGATAGTGAAGCAAGAATTGTTGGGGAGGCTGCGGGCGGGATTGCGCGAGCGCGAGTTGAGGCTGGAGTTGGCACGAACTCAGCAAGAATTGCAACTGTCGCGCGATCGATCGCTGGAAAGTGAAAAAATGTCCAACTTGGGGGAATTAGTGTCTGGTATTGCCCACGAAATTAACAACCCAATTACTTTTATTTACAGCAATCTCACCCACGTCCAAAGTTACGCTACCGATTTAATTGAACTACTGCGATTGTATCAAAAACAGCTCGTCAATCCTGACGCGGAAATTATGCAAAAACAGCAAGATATGGATGTGGAATTCCTGCTCGACGACTTGTTGAAAATTGTGAGTTCCATGCGTACCGGGAGCGATCGCATCCGCCAAATAATCTTGTCGGTACAGGATTTTTCCCGCAGCGATCGCTCTGGCTGGCAGTTATTCGATATTTCCGACGGTTTAGAAAACACTTTGTTGTTGTTGCAGCACCGCTTGCCGGCCCGCGATGGCAGGCGGGATATCAAGGTGATGAAGGAATACGGAAATTTGCCGCAAGTTGAGTGTTACGCGGGTCAGCTCAATCAAGCTTTTCTGAATATTATTAATCAGGCGATCGATGCTTTAGAAGAGTCGAGTCAAGAGTTGGAAGAGTCGGAATCAGTTAAATTCAAGCCTGTGATTTTGATTAGCACTCAGGTAATCGATGCTCAGCGGATTGCTATTGAGATTGCTGATAACGGCATGGCAATCAGCGAAGAGATTGCAGCGGAAAATTCGGACAATTTTTTGATGGGGAAACCTGCGGAATACAGCAGCACCTTGGGGATTGCTGTCAGCTATCGGATAATTGTAGAGCAGCATAAAGGAGAGTTAAAGTATTTTTCGGAACCGGGTAAAGGTACTAAGTTTCGGATAGAAATCCCGCTCAGGCACAGTTAATTAATGGGAGGTTAATCTTTAGGTACGTAGTTGCGCTTCAGCGCTCTTTGTTTATATAGATAAGAGCGCTAAAGCGCAACAACGTACCTTATTTTTCGTGAGATATTGTGGCGAATCCGCCCCAAGCGATGGGTGCATCTCACCGTTGAAGAGGGCGAAGCATGACCGCATATAAGTTATTAGTTATAATCCCATATTGACTGCGGTCATGCTTCGCCCCTACAAACATATTTGCCAAAACCAGATGCACCCTTTATATTTATATAATAGTAGATTTAAATGATTTGTAAGATGCTGTTTCTCTGGATCAAGAGCCTGCTCTGCGGTTAGTTGTAAAAACTCTGATCAACCGCCAGACCCGGAAATTGAGAAACTACTTCGATATCAAATATTGGAAAATGTAAAATTTTGTATAGAAATTACCCAAATTTCCGAAATATAGACGATAGTTGATATTCAAGAGACTTCAATCGTCAACAAAAACAAGTTTAAATTAGGTAATAAAATGGTAGTAGCAGCACCTGTTCAATCCGGCAGTCAGTCGATTTTTCAAGCTCGTTATGACAACTTTATTGGCGGTAAGTGGGTAGCACCGGTGAAGGGGAAATACTCGGAAAACCTTTCTCCAATTACCGGAAAATCAATTTGTCAAATTCCCCGATCGAGCGCGGAGGATGTAGAATTGGCACTAGATGCTGCCCACGCCGCGAAAGACAAGTGGGGTAAGACTTCCCCCGCAGACAGGGCACGGGTTTTGCACAAAATTGCCGATCGCATCGAAGAAAACCTCGATCGCCTCGCCATCGCCGAAACCTGGGACAACGGTAAACCAATTCGCGAAACCAGACTAGCAGACATCCCACTGGCGATCGACCATTTCCGCTACTTCGCAAGCTGCATCCGGGCCCAAGAAGGGTCGATCGGCGAACTCGACGAAAACACCGTCGCCTACCACTTCCACGAACCCCTAGGCGTCATCGGACAAATCATCCCCTGGAACTTCCCAATCCTCATGGCTGCGTGGAAACTCGCCCCAGCCCTCGCCGCCGGAAACTGCGTTGTCCTCAAACCCGCAGGGCCAACCCCCGCATCCATCCTAGTATTGATGGAAATCATCGCCGACTTAGTACCGGATGGCGTCATCAACGTCGTCAACGGGCCCGGCGCCGAAATCGGCAAAACCCTCGCCACCAGCCCCCGGATTGCGAAAGTAGCCTTCACCGGTGAAACAACCACGGGCCGGCTGATCATGCAGTACGCCTCCCAAAACGTCATCCCCGTCACCCTAGAATTAGGCGGAAAATCGCCCAACATTTTCTTTGAGGATGTCTGCGCCCAAGATGACGATTTTCTGGACAAAGCAGTGGAAGGCTTTGTGATGTTTGCTTTCAACCAAGGCGAAGTTTGCACTTGTCCTTCGCGGGCGTTAATTCAAGAGTCAATTTACGATCGATTCATGGAAAAGGCGATCGATCGCATCCGCCAAATCAAACAAGACAACCCCCTAGATCCAACAACCGCCCTCGGCGCGCAAGTCTCCGTCAACCAGATGGAAAAAATCGCCGAATACGTCAAAATCGGGCGTGAAGAAGGCGCAGAATGCCTGATTGGCGGCGAAAGAAAAATCTTATCCGGCGACTTACAAGACGGCTATTATTTCCAGCCGACAGTCTTCAAAGGAAACAACAAAATGCGAATTTTCCAAGAAGAAATCTTCGGCCCAGTATTAGCAGTCACCACCTTCAAAGACGAAGCCCAAGCCTTAGAAATTGCCAACGATACCCTCTACGGTTTAGGCGCCGGAGTTTGGACGCGCGACATCAACACCGCCTACCGCATGGGCCGCGCCGTTCAAGCAGGCCGCGTGTGGACAAACTGCTATCATTTGTATCCAGCCCACGCAGCCTTCGGCGGCTACAAATCATCGGGTATCGGCCGCGAAAACCACAAAATGATGTTGGATCACTACCAACAAACCAAGAACTTATTAGTCAGCTACAGCCCGAAAGCATTAGGCTTCTTCTAAAAAGGTACGTAGTTGCGCTTCAGCGCTCTTAGATTATCTAAAAAAAGAGCGCCAAATCGCAACAACCAAGAACTTCTTCTAAAAGGTAC